>CANRIJ010000041.1 GCA_947630635.1 uncultured Spirochaetaceae bacterium
CCTGAAGTGGGGTATACCCGTTCCAAAAGAGGGCTATGAGGATAAGGTCTTCTATGTTTGGTTTGATGCTCCTATTGGATATATCTCAATCAGCGCAAACTATACAGATGATTGGGAGAGATGGTGGAGAGATCCTGAGGGCACAGAGCTCTTTCAGTTTATCGGAAAGGACAATATACCATTTCATACGGTGATTTTCCCAGCTTCTCAGCTAGCAACGGGTGAGAAGTGGACAATGCTTTATCATATGTCTTCTACTGAGTATCTCAATTGGGAAGGCGGAAAATTCTCTAAGAGCCAGGGTATCGGACTCTTTGGAGACCAAGTGAAAGACACGGGAATTCCAGCTGATGTATGGCGCTTCTATATGTTCTATAACCGACCAGAGAAGTCAGACTATTCCTTTAGCTGGAATGATTTTCAGGATAAGGTCAATAAAGAGCTTATTGGAAATCTATCGAATTTCATCAATAGAACACTCTCATTTGCCAAGAAATTCTATAGTGGCGAATTCCTTTCAAAGTACTATGACGAGAATCTTGAGAGCAGAATAAGGTATCTTGAGGACGAGGTGACTGCGCTTTTGGAGAGAGCCGAGGAGAGGGATGCGATAAGAAAGATCTTTGAGATATCGGATTTGGGAAATAAGACATTCCAAGACAGCGAGCTCTGGAAAATGAGAAAAGAGGATCCTGAAAGGGCTGAGTCTATACTCAAGACTCTTGTATATCTTGTAAAAGATCTGGCGATAATGATTCAGCCCTTCATGCCTGAGACAAGCCAGAAGACTCTTGAGATGCTTGGCGTTCCAGGTCTTGATTGGAGCTCTATTGGGAACTTCGATGATAAAGTTGAGCTTGGTGAAATATCCCTTCTCTTTAAGAAGCTTGAGGATGATGAGATTGAGACTCTCAGAAAGATGTATTCTGGACACCAAGAAGATGATAAGAAGGAAAATTCAGAAGAAGATGGGCTTTTAAAGGAGTGGACCGAAAAGGTCATTTTAAAGAGCGCCAAGATCAAGAGCATAAAGAGGCATCCTGAAGGCGACAGACTCTATATTCTCACCCTTGATACCGGAGAAGAAGAGGAGAGGACCATAGTCAGCTCTATTGTGCCTTTCTATACTGAAGAGGAGCTTTTGGAACATAACATCGTACTTGTTTCCAACCTAAAGCCTGCAAACTTCAGAGGAGTTAGAAGCAACGGAATGCTTCTTGCAGCCCAAGAGGAAGGTGACGAAATCCACTCAACATGCGAAGTGATCTTCGCTGACGAGTTTCCAGTTGGCACGGTTTTTGAGTATGAGGGACAGAATAATAAGGTCAAGAAGGCCGATACCTATCTTAAGCCAGACCTCTTTTTCTCGATTCCAATGAAGACTAAAGACTCAGTTGTGGAGGTATGCTCCAAGAAAGTTGGGTTTGGCGGCAAGTATCTTACCGTCAAAAAGTATAAGAATGGAATTGTAGGGTAGTATTGACCATTTATAGTCAAACCTAGATAATATCTCGGTAAATAAATCCAATTGGATAAGGAGCAACATTAATGCCTTGTGGAAGAAAAAGAAAGAAGCACAAGATTGCCACTCATAAGAGGAAGAAAAGACTCAGAAAGAATAGGCATAAGAAAAAATAGGCTTCTTTAAAGGCATCGGTGACGACCGATGCCTCTTTTAATAATGGGGGTGACATGCTAATAGACAGGCTGCCAAGCGAGTTCAGTGTAAAAGGCGAAAGAGAGAATAGGAGCCTTTTCTTTTCCTTTAAAAAGAAAGATAAAAGCGTCTTTTTCTCAGTAGAGGCAACGACTGATTTCCTTTTTAGAATGAACTCTCCATCTGATAATCGGGTTTTATTCTCCATAGACGGAAAGAAGGCCTCAGTATCTCCAAATGGGACAACCTCGGGTCCTGTTGAAATAAGCAGAGTCAGTCTTCTTGAGAACAATAATAAGAGGTCACGCTATTTAATAGAGGGTGAGATAAAAGCCAGCTCTCCATTTGAGCTTGAACTCGATGGCTCTATATTCGACTATATCTAAGATGAGCTCTCGCCTCTCATGATTTCCCTTCCTAGCAGGATCTCGAGGGCAGTGTGAGCCATGTATTCGCCAAAGACAGAGGTTATGGTAACCATTGAGCCAAGGACTCTTCTCTTATGGCCTTTATCATCTTCTTCTGCCTTGTCATCAAGCTCAGGGTCCACATAGTTGAAATTCACTTTCTCTGGGGAGAATATGCATTCTATTCCTCTGCCTACGTGGTTTTTCCTGAGGCCCTCTCTGATTCTTCTTGCAAGTGGGCAGCCATAGGTATCAAAGATATCTGCTCTCTTTATGAGAAAGGGATTCTTTCTGAGCGCAGCGCCCATAGAGGATACTATTGGAATCTTTCTGAAATAAGCGTCTGTCAAAAGCGATATCTTGCTGTCAAGCGAGTCAATGCAGTCTAAAACCAAGTCAGCCCCTTCAAAGAGAAGATCGTGATTCTCATCTGTAAGTCTCTCATCTATTCTCTTAATGCAAATATCTGGGTTTATATCCTTAAGACGAGATGCCATAACGCTAACTTTGCTCTCGTCAATGGTGCTTTCCAGCGCGATTATCTGCCGATTTATATTGGTAATGCTTACCCCGTCAAAGTCCATGATTGAGATATGCCCAACTCCGGACCTTGCAAGTGCCTCTACAGCATTTCCGCCAACTGCACCGAGTCCAACGACTGCGACTCTAGAACTTTTTAGCCTATCAAGGCTCTCTTTTGATAAGAGTCGCTCAATTCTTAGAAATCTATCATCCATTTATAAGCTCATTTAGTCTTTTTTCACTCTCTTGGGCAATATCCCTGCCCAGTAGATCTGAGAGAAAGCTATTCCAGCTATAAAGCTCATCCCATTCTTCTCTTCCAGTTTTCATATCGGTTTCAGTCAAGAAGGGCAGGGTTATGATCTTGTTGAAATCCTTTAGAGAAGCTGCTCTTCTAGAAAGCGAGATTCCTCCTCCCAGTGATAGAAAGCGCTTTGCCATTTCATATGAGTATGAAAATGAGTGTATAAGAAATCTCCTGACTCTGAGTTCTTTGATAATGCTATATGTAAGCTCGGCCGTTCTGACTGAGTGTATTGTTACAAGAACGTCTCTCTCCTTTGCCACTCTTAAGAGCTCTTTGAATATCTCAGATTGCTTTTCTATATTCTTATAGCGTCTATCAAGGCCGATCTCTCCAATTAGGAATCCATTATTGAGAGCGCTATATACATTTTCTATGTTAAATCTGGTTGAAGATGATGGAAGCAATCCTATGCTCTTATATCTATAGCCTTCAAATTCTGAGAGAGTGATATTTAGGCTGTCAGAGCATACAAGGGCATTTTTATATGACCTATCTCCAGGATGTGCGTGCGAATCAAGCATTTATAGTCTCCTTGATTGGTGCCTTCTTTCTCTCTTTTCTAATTGCATAATAGGCGACAAAGAATGCAAGTACTCCAGAGATTGAGTTGGATAGGGCTACTGACATGCCGATTGCCGGGAACTCTATCTTGAGAATTCTCTGCAGGAAGAAGAGTATTGGAACTCTTAAGAGAAAGCTTCTGAAAATATTTATGACAAGCACCCACTTTGTCTTTCCCATTCCCAAGAGTAGGCTCGTTGCAGCATATGAAAGTGAGAGAAGGGTGACTCCCATAAGCTCCATATTGAAGACGCTTATGATCATATTCTCAAACTCGCTATTGAGTCCCTCTCTTGAAAGCGCAAAGAAGCGCGCTATTGGAAGAGAGAGAAAATGGAAGATAACAGATCCGATTATACCAATTGATAGCTGAAGCAAAGTGACTCTTATGAATATCTTATTTACTCTCTCCAGGTCTCCAGCGCCATATACCTGTCCGACTATTGTTGATGAGGAGTCCTGAAAGCCGCTTTGCCATCCTGTGAGAAGACCGCTCATATTGTTAGATATCCCTGCGGCTCCTACAGCATCAGTTCCATAATCAGAGGCCATCTTATTTACAGTTCCCTTACCATAGGCAAAGCACATCTTCTCTGCCATAGATGGTAGCGAGAGCCTAAAGAGAGGTTTTAACTGGCTTTTATTCAGATCAATTGCCTTGAATGAGAAGGTAAATACATCGCGTCTTACTATGGTGTTAACAAGGCAGAATGCAAATACTGCTGTGTAGCTGATAAGTGTGGCAAATGCGATATTTGCAATGTTTCCATTGAGTATATAGACATAAATAGCAGTTAGAGAGAGCTTTATTGCCACCTGGGCCATATTCAGCACGAGAATAGTCTTTGACCTCCCTCGAATTTTCTCTATTGATAAAAAGATATTGTTCAGATACTTGACTCCCTGGGCAATCATTGTGATTGAGAAATAGAAGGCTCCAAGTCTTATGAACTCCTCTGGAGTTCCAGTGACTTTGAGTATAAAGCGGGTAAATGGCGATATGGCAAAGACAGCGAGAGTCAATATCGAGATTATGAAAATCACAGTCGAAACCAGCTTCTTTACCCTTTCGAAGTTACCTCGGCCAAATTCCTGGGAAATCAAAATCGATCCCCCAACTGATAGCCCAGAGCCAATTGCTCCTACGAAGTTATTGAATTGCACAAGATATACTACAGTTGATACGGCATCGGAGGAGATATGGCTCGCCATGAGTGTATCAATTATCGAGAAGATATGATTGATTGCCTCAAAGAGTGCAATAGGAATGCCCACTTCCAGAATAGGGCGCCATATTGGTCCATAGAGAACGCGCTCTCTGAAAGCTTCGTCTTTCTTGTTCAACAGAGGCATAGCCCGATTATAGCTCTATGGATTAATTTGAAATATAGTATATGGGTGTGCAGTATTTTTACATCGAAAAGTTTTTTTACAACACATTTGCCATTTCATTATTACCTTAAAGGTATCATAATAAGGACATAAGAGGAGAAAAATGAAGAAGTACAAAAAAGGTGAAAAGGTTCCAATGGTCTTCCACTACATATTCAGGTTTTTTATTCTTCCTGTATCTATAGTAGCGAATATTCTGTTGGCAGCAGTAGCAGCAAATGTTATGGGTGCCTTTACCCATGTTGCTTTTGTAATTCTCACTATAATAAATGTTGGCGTTGCAGTGATGCTCTTTGTTGGACTTGGAAAGTTCACTCCAAGAAGCTATTACCTTGCAATTGGATTTGGCATGCTAATGCTTCTCGAGGGAGGGCTTTCGCTCGTTGCTTCTATCGAGAGAATGTTTTTTTCAGCTGCAATTATCAGCGGAGTAATAGCTCTCATTGGCGTCTTCGAGTCTATTTACTACATCAAGAGAGCAGATCTCTTTGATGGACATGGACCCTCAAACAGAAAGAGAGAGGACCAGGACAACGGAGAGTCTATACCAGTTGGAATGTCCAAGGCTGTATAGGTCTCTAAGTACCTGAGATGGGGAGATGCTCAATTGACCATCTCCCTTTTTTATTGATAGAATTTCAGAGCCTCTTATCCCACGTTGTGGGATCGAAATAAAAGACCATAGGAGGAACCATGATTCAGAATTATGAGTTCACAGTTATCCTCTATCAGGATGAGGATAAGTTCAAAGAGGGATATGACTTTGTAAAGTCTGTCCTTGAAAATGCAAAGGCAGAGATCAAAAAAGAGGAAGATTTGGGCGTAAAGACCCTTGGCTATCCTATTATGAAGCAGGATAAGGGCCACTACGTTTACTTTGAGCTCTCTGCAGATGGCCAGAGCATAGCTCCAATGTCTAGAGAGCTTCAGCTTTCACCAGTGGTTTTAAAGTATCTATTTGTTAACCCTGAGAGGTAAAAAAGAGAAAATGTCAGATATTAACTCTGTTGTTTTAGCAGGAAGACTGACAAGAGAGGGAGCTGTTAAGTTCCTTCCAAGTGGTCAGCCAGTTGTTAATTTCACTATTGCTGTCAACCGCTCTAGAAAGAGAGATGATGGCAGATGGGAAGACGAGCCTTCATTTATTGACTGCGTTTACTTTGGAAAGGCCGCAGAGGCTGTAAATCCCTATTTGGAAAAGGGAAGACAGGTCATTATCCAGGGTGAGCTCAGACAGAGTAAATGGGAGGTTGATGGACAGCAGAGAAGCAAAATAGAGATAGTCGTCTCTAATTTGTCCTTAGGTCAGCAAGCTCAGGGATCCAGTCAAAGGCAGGGTGGATACAATAGGCCACAGCCGGCTCAGAGAGCCACACAAAGACCAGTTGAGCGTGAAAAGATCGTTGAAATCAACGAAGGGGGACCTGAGGATTTTGAGGATGACAATATCCCGTTTTAATGGAGTTTGAAAATGAAAGACGAAAAAGATTTTGATGAGAAAGAAAAGATGGATATGGGCGATAAGAAGGGCATGGCCGCAAGAAAGCCCGCTTTTAAGAAGAAGATATGCAAGTTCTGCCAGGGATCAGCTCCAGCTGATTATAAGAATCCAGACATGCTCAAGAGATATATAACTGAGAGAGGAAAGATTCTTCCTGCAAGAATTACCGGAACATGCGCTAAGCATCAGAGAGCACTCTCCAGAGAGATCAAGAGAGCAAGAGTTCTGGCATATCTGCCATTTGAGAAGAAATAAGAATCAGACTCCATGAATAATGCAGCTTTTGGCATTGATGAAAAGGCATTGAGAAAGAAGAGAGCTCTATCCTCTTTTAGGGATGGAGTGATTCTTCTTGCAATAAGCACGCTTTTGTATTTTCTCAATGTGACAATGATTGTCTTTGTGTCCCCACTTTTGATTTATTCGACGCTTCAGTCGAAAAAGGGCGCATCTCTTCTCATTGCCATCGAGTCTGCAGTAGTTGTGGTTGCCGAGATTCTTTCGAATCTTCCGCTATTGGCCCTTGGTCCTGTTGGCTGGGCAATAGTCGCCTTAATGCTGTTTTTCCCCTTGTCGCTGTTAGCGGCTGGATTGGTTTGGCTGGGGACTGAGAATATGAAGGGAGTTTCAAGAGTCTTGACAAGTCTCTTGCCCTCACTTTCGTTTATCGCAGTCTACGCTATAGTCTTCACTGCAGATCGGGCGCTTTTCAATGAGGTTTATGCCTATATCGAAAATGCGTTTGCAGAGACAATAGCACCGATATTGAGCATGGTCTTCAATAACCTTAATATCGAGGCGGTTTTCTCCGTCTTCCTTGTTACGGTGGCTTCGCTTGTATATCCTGCTTTGATCTCAGCAGTCTGTGCCACGTTCTTCATCTATGAATCAGCGAGGCATTCAAAGGAAATAAGCTACGACGAAGGAGTCGCTCAATTTGAGCTCAATCCAAATTATATTTGGGTATTTATACTCTCGTGGGCACTCTTTTTGGTCTCTTATTTTATATCTGCTCCAATAATTTTGGAAATAATAGTGATAAACATAGCGTTTTCTTCTCTTTTCATGTATACAGCAGAGGGTTTTACCGTGCTCTATTCATGGCTAAAGGGAAAGATTCCAAGACTGAGAAGCATGACGCTTTTCATCATTGTCTTCTTAGTTGCTATGATCATTCCGGGGTTGAATTTTATAATTCTCCTAGGACTGCCAATACTCGGTCTTTTGGAGAACTTCTTCAATTTGAAGAAGATTGGAGCGAAAAATGAAAATCATTCTTAATCAGGACGTTATCCACGTTGGCGAAGAGGGTGATGTAGTAGTCGTAAAAGACGGCTATGCAAGAAACTATCTTCTCCCAAATGGACTTGCTGTAGTCTTTAATAAGGCAAATGAGGCCAGATTCAAGGCAAGAGCAAAGCAAATTGAGGAAAAGAAGGCCATCAAGAGAGCTCAGAGCGCTGAGACAAAAGAGAAGCTTGACAATCTCTCAGTTGATCTTGTGGTTTCAGCCGGAGAGAGCGGAAAGCTCTTTGGCTCTGTCACTGCACAGATGGTACAGGATGCTCTTCTCAAAGAGGGCTTTGATATTGATAAGAAGAAGATTGATGTCCAGTCTCATGCAATCAAGATGACAGGCACCTATACGGTTCTTATTCACCTCTATGAAAATGATTCATCTCACATCAAAATCAATGTAAAGAGTGAGGCTCAGGTAAAGGCTGAGGAGAAGGCCAAGGCTGAGGAAGAGAAAAAGAAGAGAGCCGAAGAGGAGAAACTGAGAAAGGCTCAGGAAGAAGTCGAGAAGGCCGAGGCTGAGACTAAAAAAGAGATTATTGCCGAGGCAGAGGCTGTTGAAGACGCCATTAGAGATGAGGCAGTAGATAAGACCGAGGAGTCGGATAAAGAATAAATGCCAGATAAAGCAGCCCTTTCTTCTTTGCCACATGATGAGGAAGCCGAGAAAGGGCTTCTTGGCGCACTTCTTTCAAATGGGGGAAACTATCTCGATGAAGTAAGCGAGATAGTTTCTCCTGATGATTTTTACTCAACATCAAATAGGGAGATCTTTAGGGGTCTCATTGAATTAAAAGACAATCAGGAGACAATCGATTTACTTCATCTGACACGACTCTTGGATAAGAGCAAGGGACGAATGGAAGCCTCTGGCGGTGTATCTTACATTTCCATGCTGACAGATAGCTACTCTCTGAGTACTCATGTGGTTGATTACGCCAAGATGATAAAAGAGAAGGCCATGCGTCGTGAGGCTTTAAAAATTGCCAAGCGAGTTGAGGAAGATGCAACTGACAATTCCAAAGAGATAATAGGCATTTTAGATGCAGCAAGCAAGGATCTTACTGATGTATACGTTGGTCTCTCTGGAGAGGATGAAGACAAGAATATAAGCCAATATGTCAGTGACCTTTTTAACAAAATCAACAGAGTCCTCAAAAATGAGGAGGTTCCAGAGGAGAGGCTAGCAACTGGCTTTGATGATCTTGACAGCAAATGCAGCGGCGGCTTTGTAGGTGGAGATTATGTAATAATTGCAGCTCGTCCATCAATTGGAAAGACTGCTTTCTCTGTATCAATGGCACTCAATATGATTAGGCGAGGCCACAAGGTGGCATTCTTCTCCCTTGAGATGCCTGCAGAGTCGATTGCCAAGCGTGTTTTGAGCATAGAGAGCAAGATCTATGCAAAATCAATAGCCAGAATGAGCATAAAAGACCAGGATATGGAGGGTCTTTTTGAGGCAACCGCAAGACTCTATCAAACAGGTAAGGACCTCTATATAATAGATAAGGCCAATATGCCGCTTATGGCTTTGAGAGCAAAGGCTCGCCAGCTCTATAGAAAGCATAAGATTGAGTGCATAATAATCGATTATATTGGAATCATCTCTCTCTATGGCGAGGTTGGAATAAGGCCTGATGCTCCGCGCTTTGAGCAGATTGCATATATATCAAAGAGTCTGAAGGGCCTTGCACGTGAGCTTAATATACCTGTTATTGCCCTCTGCCAAGTCAACAGAGACAGCGAGGACAAAGAGCCTATGCTTTCCAATTTGCGCGACTCAGGCGCAATAGAGCAGGATGCTGATGTTGTATGCTTTTTGCATAGAAAGAGAGATAGCGTTAAGGGCGAAGAGGAGAGTGTTCCATCGGCAGATGGGAGCGAGAATTACATTCCAGTAAAGCTCATAATTGCAAAGAACAGAGATGGGGAGGTAGGGGTTGCCACAATTGGCTTCTTTAATAAGACAACTGCATTTGTGAATATGGCACCTACTATGTACCAGAGCCAATAATCAGAATATAAATTTATATATGTCAAGCAAATACATGAAGGCTACAAAGCCGTAGCCAATGACCATTCCGGCAATTTGGAGAATTATATATGCTTTTGGATTGAGTGGTTTCCTATGAATCAGCTCAAGCAGTGTCATCAGTATTTGGCCTCCATCAAAGGTTGGAATCGGGAGGGTGTTTCCTACGCAGATTGAGATTGATGCTATTGCCAAAAGATAGATTAGAGTTCGAATGCCGCTTGAAATAGATGTATTAAAAGCTATTGTTGATATTCTTCCGAATGTTCTTGAAGCATTTACAGGTCCAGTGAGTATATCTCTTACGTCATTGAATCTAAAGGTAAGAAGGGCACCTAGGGCCCTGAAAGTGCTCTCAATCAAAGAAATAGTCCTATCAAAGCCATATTTGATCGCATTTGGGCTATCGCTTGATATTCTTAGATTTGTTTTCCATGCAAATGGCAGTTTTCCAGAATCAATAGTTACATTGACGGTTCTTCCATTTCTGCTTATAACCAGGTTGAGCTCATCACTGTCTATCTCATACAGATCATAGATATTCGAGATTGCTTTGCCATTTGCTTCGAGGATTAAGTCGCTTTCTTCAAAAAGGGGGCTCTCTGATCTTCCGATCACTGGCTCTGTTAGATTTGAAATGCCATATTCTATTCTGCCTTCATCATCTATAACTGGATATATTGCTATGTTCTCGCTCTTTCCATCTCTTAATACCGTAAGAGGAATAACTGATCCCGAATTCTTATTTACATAATCGATGAAATCTTCAAAGTCCTCGAAGACATAGTCTTGGCTATAGAGTGCCACATC
This sequence comes from uncultured Spirochaetaceae bacterium, assembly GCA_947630635.1. Lineage (GTDB taxonomy): Bacteria > Spirochaetota > Spirochaetia > Sphaerochaetales > Sphaerochaetaceae > Ornithospirochaeta. The sequence goes on from CANRIJ010000041.1 coordinate 10,489, forward strand.
CCCGTCCTTGAGCTCCCTTTGAGTGATTGGGCTATCAAAGAGAGTGGGGTAAGAAGATGTATTTAGAAGAACCGCCTGAGAGGATATTCTCTCAACTGGTATTGCAGAGGCGATAGAGAGCAGAATGAAGGCCAAGATGAAATTTGTCAATGGACCTGATGCGTAGACCAGCAGTCTCTTTAGAGCGCTCACTGCAAAAAACGATCCCTCTTCGGTGACTTTGATAGTTGTTTGCCCATCGTTTAGCGCCTTTTTCAGATCTATTGTTCCCTTCATGCGGCAATATCCGCCAAAAGGAATAAGAGAGAGTCTGAATTCAGTCTTTTTGCCTTTTATTGAAACGAGTTTTGTGCCATAGCCATATGAGAGAACCTCTACATCTATTTTCAAGAGTCGTGCCATTAAATAGTGGCCTAGCTCATGAATAAAGATCACAAGACCTATTCCGAGAAGACCCAATAGAATCTGCAGTGTTGTAATGACTATAGATAGAGCGAGGCTCAAATAAGCTCCTTGGCAATTCTAAGTGCCTTTTTGTGGGCATCCATGATTTCATTGTACGATTTTGGCTCTTTTTTGAAATCGTGGTGCATAGTGCTTTTTACCATTTTAGGTATCTCCAAGAGTGAAATTTTTTTCTCAAGAAATGCGCTTACTGCAACTTCATTTGCTGCGTTATATGCAATTGTATATGCACCCCCGCTCTTTAGAGCCTTATACGCAAGAGAGAGCATTTCGAATTTCTTGAAGTTTGGCTTTTCGAAATGCAGTGTCAAATTAGAAAAATCGACTCTTTGAATAAGCTCTTTATCGTTTTCTTCCCCATTTAGAATAGAAAGGGAAATAGGGAGCCTCATATCCGGTTTGGACATGTACATTAAAATCGACCCATCGTGTTTTTCAATCATTGCATGCACCATAGATTCTCTATGGATAACGACAGAGATATCTTCAGCCTTATAGCCAAAGAGATAGGATG
>CANRIJ010000042.1 GCA_947630635.1 uncultured Spirochaetaceae bacterium
CCACACTCATATACCCGCTCTCGAAAAGAGAGATGGGTACTACTTTATAAATCCGGGATCTGTAAGCTATCCTCGCTCCTCCTCAGGACCAACGTTCGCGCTTCTAGAAGAAGAGAAGGCATCTATACTATCGCTACTTGATTTCAAGAAGCTCAAAGCTCTTCGATACTCCGACTGAAAGAGACTCAAGAGCTTGGCAGTAGGAAGATTTCTTTTGTTTTTTCCAGGATAGAGCTCGAAAACAGATGGCAGTGGCGTAAGCTCAAGAGAAAGCATATCTGCTATCTCAAGGCCCTTTCTCAATAGCTCTCTTGAGGAAAGGCCGAAAATCGAGAAACGACGCGATTTCATTCTAAGAAGGACTGGAAGACCAAAGTCCCTCTTTTTGAAAGAAGAGTAGAATACGCCAAGCCTCAATAGAGGAATAAAGCCATAGTTGATGAGAGCAAAGGTATAGATAAGCTCATAGAATGCCATCACCGCTGCACTCTCGCTCTTAAGAGGCTTTTTAGGAAATAGGGTTCCTCCTGGAAGCAGTATATCCAGATTCAGCGATGAGACAATCGCCTGATTGTAGGCTCCTCTGAGATCATATGATATTGGCATATGAAGCTCTGTCTGCACTGCCTTATTGAACTTAACAAGTCCATCCTGCAATACAGCGCCCACTCCCCTGCCATCCGAAATTGAGGAAATAAACCTTACAACCGATTCTGGCGTTTTGTCTCTCAGCCCAATAAAATCCCTCTGGTCATCATTTAAAGTGAAGAGAAATGAGAGTATTGCGCCCAGGGTATTTACATCTATGCCCTCCTCTCTTGCTTTATCTGCAATTGGCTGAATAGACTCAAATGAGAAAAAGCCGAGATTTGTACCGAGCATCATAACCTCATTCCACGTTGGCACAATCTCCTCTTTCTTCCCTCTTCTGCCACAAGAGAAGAAACACTCCTGACAGCTATCTGGAAAGTTGCCATACCTCTCAAGAACGCTCTTGCCATCCAGCGCATATGCTCTTGGATCGAATCCGCTTGAAAAGTTGAAGACAGGAAGCCAGCCAAGCCTAAGCGCATCGTCGACAAAGATATTTGCACCATGCTTTCTCACCATTCTTGCAAAGCGAGACTTCTCAATTCTCCTCCTGGCCTTTCTAGAGAGCCTAGAGCTAGGGCTCACAGAGTTAAAGCCCTGCATGACTATGCCCTTTAGATTGTGCTGAGAGAAGACATATCCCAGCCCAAGACCATATACATACTTGCCTTTGGAGGTCAGATCTGTGAATTTAATGCCATTATCAGCTGCCCGAGAGGATGAAAGGACAGAGTCCAGAATGTTCTTCTGCATTACCTCCTCAAAATAAGAGGCCTCTTTTCCTCTCATTGACTCACATGGAAGAATCTCCTCCTTGGCCTGGTATATCGAGAGAAAGCACATAACAGGGCTTTTGCCAACAAAGACTATCGCCTTTATTCCAAGCATCGCCATAGAGAGCCCAAGCGAGAGGTTAGCATATCCAAATGCCTTCTTATGGGTAATCGGAGAATAGTAGCTGATTGTGAATACTGAGCTATTTGAGAGCTCTATGCTTCTCAAAGTGGGAGCTGAGAGCACAAATGAGTCCTCTCCATAGCGCTCAAGAAGCGAAAGACCCAGAGAGAGGCCCTCTCCCTCCACCTCGTCTATTTCGCTTATAGTCCCCTTTGCCAAATCAGAGATTAGTATTCGCACAGCACGATTATAATTTCTAGAGCAAAAAAGTAGTAGCTCTTAATCATTTTGCCTCAATTCGCAATAAGTATGCTTTAATTACATTTAATGGATAAGAATACGATTATTTTCAACGGAGAGAAGGCAGATACCTTCAAAGAGACTTCGAACAACAGAATAATATCGCTTCTTGGAAGGGGAAAGAAGAAGGAATACAAGGACAACCCTCCAGTTGCAGCAATAGTAAATGGAGAGCTTATGAGCCTCCAGGACACAATCCCAGAGAATGCCGAGATAGAGACGGTTCCTCTATTTAGCACAATGGGAAGACGCGTTTATAGAAAAACACTATGCTTTCTCCTCTCTTATGCCTCTGCAACTCTCTTCCCGGAGAGATCGCTTGTTATCGGGCATAGTCTTGGAGATGGATATTACTTTAGCTACAGAGGAAAAGAAAAACCAGACATTAAGGCGCTTAAGGCAAAGATGACTGAGGCAATCGAGAGAGATCTGCCTATTGAATACAAGACTCTCACCTCAGATGAGGCAATGGAATATGTAAAGAAGCATGGACTAAAGGAGACAGAGAAGCTTCTTGAATCCAGAAACGACGGATCTTATATATTCCAGTGCCTTGATGGCTGCATGGAGATGTACTACGAGCCTATGCTTCCTTCCACGCGATTTCTGGCAATATGGGACCTCATCGAATATGAGGACGGACTCCTTTTAAGATACCCACAGTCAAGAAACGACAAAGAGCTCATGCCCTTTGTAGACAACAAAAATCTATTTGCCATCTTCAGGGAGAATAAGAAATACGCAGAAATCCTAAAAATAGAGAGTCTGGGAGCTCTCAATGAAAACCTCATTAAGGGCAACATAAATGACACCATACTCCTATCAGAGCTTCTCCAGAGAAGGAGATTCATGGAGATCGCCAAATTCATCAAGGACAAGAAGAGCATAAAGCTCGTCTTTATCTCAGGCCCATCATCATCTGGAAAGACCACAAGCGCCCTAAAGCTCGCAAATGAGCTTAAGATCAATGGCTACGTGCCAATAAAGATATCGCTTGATGACTACTACCTTCCCTTGGATAAGGTCCCAAGAGATAAAGACGGGGACTATGACTTTGAGTCGATAAACGCACTCAATCTCCCGCTTTTCAGAAAGCAGGTAAATGCTCTTATAAATGGAGAGGGAGTAAGACTCTCAAAGTACTCGATCAAAAAAAGAGAGCATACCTTCGACGATCATGAGACAAAGCTCGGAAAAGATGACATTCTCATAATTGAGGGCATTCATGGCCTTAATCCAAATCTGATTCCCGATGTCGATGATAAGTATGTCTACAGAATCTACATATCTGCCCTCACGCAGCTGAACCTGGACTCCAGATCCAGAATATCGACAACAGACAATAGAATCCTAAGACGCCTGATTCGGGACAACAGGACAAGAGGCCTTAGTGCTGTCGATACGCTTTTGAGGTGGCCAAGCGTGGAGAACGGAGAGAAGAACAACATCTTTCCCTACCAGGATTTCGCCGATGCCATGGTTAACAGCTCTCTTGAATATGAGATAGGCGTTCTATCTGTATATGCAATACCGCTACTGAGATCTGTAAAGAAGGAGACTGGAGCGCCCTACACCACTGCACGACGCCTTCTGAAATTTCTGGAGCTTGTCTACCCAATTCCAGATGAGGCAGTGCCCTCTGACTCGCTCTTAAGAGAGTTCATTGGCGGTTCAATATATGATGTGAGCTAATCAATCATTGATGTTCTATCAATCACAGCCCCGCCCTCTAAAAGGATGTCGGGGTTTTTTCTTGCCATCATCATGAGGCGGCTAGCAGACCCAGAGGGGCGATTTATACCGCTCTCCCACGCCTCTACAGTCTTCTTTGATACCCCCAAAACCTCAGCAAAGAGAGAGGTTGAAAGCTGAAGATAGTGCCTAATCTCCCTTACCTCCTCTTTAGTGAGGCTTTTGACTTCTCTGACTGATATATACTTATTCGTCTTTGTAATCAGGCCTTTCTTCTTTGGATAGAGCGCATCTTTTACTGCGTCCTTATAGATACTCATGCCTCTTTACCATAGATGTGCTTCATTTCGACAATAAGCTCTTCAAGACGTGGAACGCACTTTCCGCAGACTGTTCCTGCTCCCGTGATATCCTGCAGATCCTTGAGATTCTTGACCTTGTCTTCCTTTATCAGAGTCTCGATTTTCTGATCTGTGACTCCCATGCACTCGCATATGATCTTGGCAACTGTAGCCTTATAGGGATTTTCCATATGGTTCTTCTCGAGATAGTCATCAATTGCCGCTCTGAGGGCCTTATCTCCCAGAACAGAGCAGTGGAATTTATGCTCTGGAAGTCCCCCAAGCTTTGCCATAATATCCTCAGGCTTGAGATTATATGCATCTTTTAGGTCCATTCCGATTGCCATCTCGCTCATCATAGAGGTAGATGCAATTGCAGAGGCGCACCCATATGTAAGCCATCTTAGATCGGCTATCTTTCCGTCTTTCACCTTGATGCCGACTCTCATCTGATCTCCGCAGGCAAGAGAGCCAACCTCTCCCACTCCATCAGGATTGAAATCCTCATCCTCTTTCCAGAGATTTCTTGGATTCATGAAATGATCTTTGACTATATCTGTATAGACCCACTGGGCCATAAATCCATTTGATGCCATATTAGTCCTTCCTTGTGCTCATCTTCCTGATTTTCTCAATAATAGGAGGAAGCTTCTCAATTACATAATCAACATCCTCTTCTGTATTGTTCTTGCCAAGCGAAAACCTTATTGAGCCATGTGCAAGTTCAACCGGGAGTCCTGAGGCAAGTAGTACATAGCTTGGCTCAAGTGAGCCTGAGGCACAGGCGCTTCCTGTAGATACCTCTATGCCCTCCATATCAAGGTAGAGAAGAATAGACTCTCCCTCTGCGGATGGAAATGAGACATTGAGCGTTCCCGGAAGCGTGAGGTTCCTATCGTTAGAGCCATTTACAACAACATGGGGTATATTCTTCTCAATTCCCTCTCTGAGCCTCTCTCTGAGTCTCCAGAGCTTCTCACTCTCATTATCAAGGTTAAGGCGCGCAAGCTCACTGGCCTTTCCAAGTCCGATTATGGCCTGTGTGTTGTAAGTGCCTGCCCTAAAGCCCCTCTCTTGGTGTCCGCCATGGATAAAGGCCTCCATTGGAGCGCCCTTTTTCACAAAGAGAACCCCAATTCCCTTGGGACCATAGAACTTGTGTCCCGAAAGAGAGAGATAGTCCACATCGAGCTCCTTTACGTCTACCTTGATCTTGCCAATTGCCTGAGTCGCGTCAGTATGAAAATACGCGCCATATAGCTTTGCAAGCCTTGATGCCTCTCTCACTGGCTGTATAATTCCAGACTCGTTATTTGCAAGCATAATGGAGACGAGCGCTACATTATCAGAAAGCATCTTCTCATATTTATCCAAATCAAGGCGCCCTATATGGTCAACAGGCGCAAACTCAACATGATAGCCCTTCTTATTGAGAAATTTTGCTGTCTCAATTGATGCAGGGTGCTCAACCGAGGAGATGATTATTCGATTTCTCTCAGGGCTCTCGTCAATGATGTCTCTGAAGATATTGAAGACAGTATTATTGCTTTCAGTGGCTCCGCTGGTGAAGTAAATTTCCCTCTTTTCGGCATTTATAAGGCGCGCAACCTCACCCCTTGCCCACTCAACGCCAGTCTCGGCATCTCGTCCAAGTGTATGCATACTCGAGGCATTACCAAAGAGATCCTCGTTCTCCCTCATAATCTCTTTGACCTCATCAGCCATTTCAGTGGTGGCATTATTGTCTAAGTAGACAAACCTCTTATCCATCGCACTCTCCTAAGTGAAAAATTAGTCCTTTAGGTGTTACTCGTCAAGTTTTCTGAGTTCTACTATTCTGGCTCTTGGAAACCTAATATGGTTTTGCTTTGCCCATAGAACATAGCCGCAGGTATCTGGAAGAGAGGAAGAGAAGATAGCTCGCATTCTATTCACCTTAAGGCACTTCTTATTGAGTTTAAGCCTATCGCTGTATATAGTGCACCTCTTATTCTCCTCATCCAGGTATTCACAGGGCTGGTCCATGAATATGACGAGAGTGTCATATAAAGGCAGCTTTGAGTAGCAGCAGAGTGTGCATCTTGTGCACTTCTCTTCCCAATCACTCATTTCTCTTCACCATAGATGTAGGGAGTATGTCTACATATGTAAGGGAGGCATAGCCCTCTCTGCAGACATCAAAATCATTTTCAATGCCATCGCTCTCTATTCTTCTGAACTCCAATCGGCAGTCAATGTTATCGATCTTTATCCTTCCGTCCTCTAAATTGGTCATACGAAACTCATCGTTGTAGATTATCTCTCCAATAGATGCCTCTTTTGCCATTCCATTGAAGTCCATCGGAATATTTATATTCAGAAAATAGTCCCTTTTGAGCTGGCTGACATACTCATCGAGGTTCTCTATCAGAAAATCCGCTGCCTCCCTAAAGTATGATGCCGGATTCTCAGTTCCCCTCTTTATATGCCTGGAGATCGCAATGGCCTTATAGCCATAGAGCGTTGCCTGTCGCGCAGCGGCACATGTTCCTGAGTAGATAATATCAGAAGAGAGGTTGTAGCCATGATTGATGCCGGAGATCACAAGGTCGATGTCCATCTTCAGAAGGCCTGATTTCACTCCATATATAACGCAGTCTGCAGGAGAGCCGGAGAGATGAAATCTATTCTCTGAGTATTCCTTTGCGTAGCATGTCCCCAAAATCGACATCGAATGGGACTTCCCGCTCTGCTCGCTATCAGGGGCGATTATTGCGACTTTGTGGCCTTTCTCTATGAGAGCCTCAGAGAGCACATTGATGCCATCTGCTCTATATCCATCGTCATTTACCAGTAGAATTCTCATCTTGTGCTATCACTCTTATGCCATTTGATACAGAAAAGCCTCTAAGCTGAATTCTGAATCCAAAGATTCTCTCAAACTCATCTAGCCTCTCCATATAGGGAGTATTATGTCCTTTTATTATCAAAGCGACCATATCTCCCCCATAGCCTGTATAAAGGGAACTTAGCATCAAGACGTTCTCATCGCTTATAGCCCGCTTAAAGAGCCAATCTATCTCAGGCGAGGTAATCTCCGCCTCCTCTGAGAGCTCATGCTGGTACTCCATCAAAAGAGCGGAGAATTCATCTATGTTTTCACTCTTTATCGCATCCCACAGCCTCAAAGAGAGCTCATGCTCCCTATGCAAAAAGAGAATCACATCTCGCTTTCTGCTCCTTATTGGGGCAATAAGCGAAAGCAGCTCTCTATGGTTCATGGCTCTGAACTTTGCCTCATCCAGACTACCAAGCACAAGATCCTCAAAGGCCTCCGCTGCCTCCTTCTCGACCTCCTCATAGACTGAGGAGATTATTGTCGGTGGCATTGTGGATGAGAAGAGGAAGAACTCGTACCTCTTGTCATTTAAAAATGAAAGCGGAGCAAACTCAGATAGAGAGGTGCTCTGATCATAGAGCATAACAGCCCCAGGAGGCATCAGTAAGAGGGCATTTAAATCTCTTTTGCGCGCTCTATATCCAACCGGCAATAAAGATGACGAAAAGACTATCTCCAATAGCTCAGAATTATCCAAAGAGAGTGAGAAAAGCCTATTTATTAGAGATGATATAGCAGCGCACAAGATGGCAGAGAGTGTCTTATTGTCTGATAAGAGAGCCTTCCCATCCAGTACAATATCAGTCCCTCTGAGCTTATATCCTCTCTTTTGAAATGCACTGTAAACCGACTTTATGATATTGGCCCATCTGTCTTCTTTTCTATACTTGATATTCAGAATCGAGAATCTCTTCTTCTCTTGCCTTGCTATATTGAGAATTCTCACTGAATTGTCGCTATTTAAAGAGCCCGAGACCACAATGCCATCATCTGTGGCAAACATTATAGAGCTTCCTTGGTAGACCTCCGAAAAGACACCAATGAGGGCGGCGATTCCTGGGATTTCCAGAGTTATTTCGGGAGAGCGACCATATTCCTTTATAAATTGGTCTCTAGCGTCTTTCACACCTACGATAATTTATCACAAGTAACGGTAAAATCAAATTATTTTCACGAAGTAAGTCAAAATATAGGCACAATATGAAAATAGCTTGCCCTTAAAATCCAAATTCTATATGGGCAGTTCCTCTCTATCTGTCCTATTGTTCTTCTTTCTTATAACGCGAGAGAGAAGAATCTCATCGATTTTAATATCGTGGATATCTATGCCAGATATAGAAACATGCTCATCATCAATCTGCTTTAGCTTGATTTTCCTGTCAAAAAAGAGCGCATTGATATATAGAGGATAGATTCTTGCCAGGCACTCATCAGAGCCAAGAGAGATCACATCCATTCTGAGGTCATAGTAGCGCCTATCCCACTTCTTTCCAAAGTACATCCTTCCATCACTATAGACATCAAGCATGTATCTTCTGTCGACATATCTGCCGCTGAGTATGGATAGACCTAAGAGATTATTGATATAGGAGAGCGGTGATTTCAGATTCCGCACCTGGCTAGGCAAAAGCGTCTTCTCAGATAGATAGTAAAGCATCAGGGATAGCCTGCCATCCCTATCAACATCCCTAAGTGTCAGAGAGTCTCCTTCTCTTGTGATCTTCACTCTATGCTCTTTCTTGAGTCTTCCCTTGGTTATCCTTCTGAATTTGCCCTCAAAGAGATATTCGTCATCTTTGAAGGTAGGAAGGATCCTGCCATACTCAATGTCATAACTAGGCGTAGTGTTATAGCTGTCTTTCTTCTTGATGATCATATAGTCGCCTCTCTCAAAATCAATTGAGAAAATAGTTAAAAGCACATATGGAATATGATACGTATAGTAAAGTCCCGATTTAAGGGAAGTATCCCATAGGTATAGATCATCTTTTCTTGGCATAGAGAAATGATAATTTGAGAGAGGATAACTTTCTACACTCAATACTCTTGAAAAGAGCGATCTAAGGTAAAACAATATCACTATCTAAAATGCTTGTTTACGACGGACTTAAATACGAATTCTTAAATAGCGTCGTCTCAGGAAACATCGCGAGTGAGATAGATAAGCGCATAAATACCACACTTGGACGCAGAACTGGAGGCTCCGAGTTCAATTCCTGGCATAACAGCATGTCCTTCATGTACATGGTTCTGAACGACCCATGCATTCCTGACAATGCTGGAATCGCAATTGAGTATAACATTCCACAGACATCAAAGAGGGTCGATTTCATCGTCTCTGGATACGATGAAAACGATAGAGAGAATGCAGTGATCATAGAATTGAAGCAATGGTCCAAAATCAATAAGGCAGTGGGATACGATGCCCTTGTTGAGACCTATATAGGCGGAGGAATCAGAACTGTCGTACACCCCTCCTACCAAGCATGGTCCTATGCTCAAATGATCAATGACTACAACAAGAGTGTGCAAGACAAGAATATAAGGCTATCACCATGCACATACCTTCATAACTACCAACTTGTTGATAATGACCCTCTTCTTTCGGATATCTACCAGACATACATTGAAGAGGCTCCCGTATTTACATCCACCGATACATTGAAGCTAAGGGCCTTCATAGAGAAATTCGTAAATAGAGGCGATGACAAAAAGATTCTCTATGAAATTGACAATGGAAAGATAAGACCTTCCAAGAGCCTGCAAGACAGAATAGAGAGCATGCTTAAAGGAAATCGCGAATTCATTATGATCGACGAGCAAAAGGTCGCCTTTGAGAAAATACTCAAGCTAGCAGAGAGAGGAAGTATTGACGGCAAGAAGAGAACCCTTATAGTTGAGGGAGGTCCCGGAACAGGAAAATCGGTAATTGCAGTAAACCTACTCTCTGAGCTCACTAGAAGGGGACAGGTCGCCCAGTATGCCTCCAAGAATAGCGCACCTAGAAAAGTCTACTCTGAAAAGCTCAAGGGCGGACTCAAAAAGAGCAGCATAGACAACCTCTTTAAGGGAGCAGGAGCCTATGTGGGAGTCGAGAGAAATGCAATTCACACAATACTTGTAGATGAAGCACATAGACTCAATGAGAAGTCAGGCATATTCAAGAACCTTGGAGAGAATCAGATAAAAGAGATAATCAATGCAGGCATTACCAGCGTCTTTTTCATAGATGAGAGCCAAAGAGTGACGCTTGATGATATCGGAAGCAAAGAAGAGATTGAGAAGTGGGCAAAGAGAGAGAACTCAGAGCTTTGCTATCTAAAGCTCTCTTCCCAGTTCAGATGCAATGGCTCTGATGGGTACCTGTCGCTTGTAGACGATGTATTGGAGATAAATGAGAGCAAGAATTACCTACTAGATGAGATAGATTACGATATCCAAGTCTTTGATAACCCAAATGAAATAAGAGAGCGAATAAAATACCTAAACTCAATTAACCACAAATCAAGAATGCTTGCAGGCTACTGCTGGGACTGGCCTACAAAGAGCAAGAACGATATCAATGTGCCTGATGTGATAATCGGCGATTTTGCCATGAGCTGGAACCTAGAGAATAAGACATTCGCAAATGACGATTCCACTATAGACGAGATTGGATGCATACACACTTCCCAAGGCCTTGAATTTGACTATGTAGGGCTGATAATCGGCGATGATATGCGCTATGAAAACGAAAAGGTAATTACGGATTTCACGAAGAGGGCCAAAACAGATCAGTCCATCAAGGGCATAAAGTCACTCTATTCAAAAGACCCCGATAGCGCTAAGAAGAAGGCTGAGGAAATAATTAAGAACACCTATCGCACTCTTATGACTCGAGGTATGAAAGGCTGCTATATCTATGCAACTGACAGTGCCCTAAGAGAACACCTCAGAGAGTGCTTAAACAAGGCAAAGATCATAAGACACAACGGCAGCTATCAATAAAAAAAGAGAGCCGAAGCCCTCCTTGTAATCATCAAAAATAACTACTTTGAAACAACCTTCCAATCATTAGCGCCATCTTTGACGGACTGATAGCCTTCTTTTACATAATTGGTAGGATCCGAAGGATCAGTCTTTGCATCAGCGGGATTGAAATTAATGAACTTTCCCCCTGTTACCGAGAAATAAGTACCTTCTTCCTTCGCATCGTCATCGTAAATGTTTAATACAAAGTACTTATCGTTATGAGTGCTAATCGCCTGATAAACTCCGCCTTTGATATTTCCAACAGATCCTTTTCCCTTTAGGTATATTGCTTCTTTATCGCCAAAGAACTTTCCATTCTCAATAGTAACGCTTGATTGCTTGCTGCTATCGCTATATACCCAAACAGCCTTGTAGCCAGTCTTCACAGTATCTCCAATCTGTCCATTTCCATTGCTGCTGTCCTTAATTGTGAGTTTAGAATTGACAACAGCTATAAATGATGTCGGGCTCTTTGGTCCGCCTTTCGAATTCTTCGTAGCAGTGAGCTTATGCCCATTCAGGTCAAGAGTCACATCCTTAGACTCTCCACTGAGAAGAAGGAAAGCATCATGATCAACTCCGTCTGGATTCAATTCAATATCAGCGCCGAGGAGGATTCCTGTCGTCTGGTCACCTTTCTTATCAGTGATTGCATTCAG
>CANRIJ010000043.1 GCA_947630635.1 uncultured Spirochaetaceae bacterium
ACCCAAGACTGAAGGCAGCCCCCATAAGCTCTTTTTTTGAGAGAGGAGAATCAAAATGCCTATTGAGCTCCTTTAATAGGAGAGCGGCATCAGAGGAGGCCCCTCCAAGACCAGAGCAGAATGGAATCTCCTTTTTGATATCAACTCTTAGTGCAAACTCCAAATGAGTCAGCTCTCTAAAGAGATGATATGTGCGCTCCAGAATATCAGTATCCTTAACAAAGTCAATGTAATTGGAGTAAGTCCCATATCGATTTATCTCAATAGAGGATCCCTTCTCAAAACTCAGATCAAGAGTGTCATGAAGGTCAATAAGCGCCATATAGGAGTCAATTCTATGAAGGGGCTCTGAAGGGTCCTTTTTAAAGACTCTGAGGCCTATATTCACCTTTGCATACGCAAATTGTGCCATAGATTATCCAACTATCTTTCTTAGCTCTTCATATGCCTTCTCTGGCCAAAAGAGCCTACTCTTCGGATTTCTTGGCGATGGATGGGTAAATAAAATCGCATCGCCAAACTCACTTAGCTTCCTGAAGGCATAGTTCCCAATGCCAATCCTGCTCTCTATATCCATAATCTCAAGGGACTTTTTCAAAAAGCCATCGCATACTCTTGAGATCTCTCTCTGATCGTCAATATGCAGTCTATCTGGAGTTACATTGGCTCCATTTTCGTCAATAAAGCCAAGAGGACAATAGTTTAAGACGCAGACTCTATCGAAAAAGTCTTCCTTAGATCCAAACATCTTCGCCATAGACCAGAATCGCTCTCCAGAGACCTCGTTTCTCTTCTCATCCATACCCTCAATCGGTCTATTTAGGTTATTGTTCTCTGGAACGCTGACCTTTCCATCTATTTCAAGATAGCTCTTCACATAATCAACTGAGCCAAATGGAACTCCAGTCTGGACCATGCCAAGAGGCCCCGGATTCATGCCTAGCATCAGTGCCTTCTGACCATCCCTGACTGACATTCTCATAAATGCAGAGAAGTTATCCCATGCATAGTCAAGCGGATTGTATATAGTGCCTTGAAATCTGAACTTGATACTGTCAAATTCATCGGACATCTCTTTTGCAAATTCCAGTAGTCTATCGCTCTTATTCATATACCAAATAGTAGTCAAAAACAGGCCAAACGCATAATCTTTAAATATGACTTGCCCCATAAAAGGAATACTCTTTGACAAAGATGGAACACTTTTCAACTATGGAGAAGTTTGGGGCGAGATAATCAGTTCTTCAATCGAGAAAATACTTCCAATATCAAAGCTATCAGAAGACATGAAGAAAAAATGCATCAGAGAGTTTCTGATAGTAATTGGAGTTGATGAAACAGGCCACACATACTCAGATGGAATACTCTTTAGACATAACAGATGGCTGAATGCAACTCTTAGGCTTTTGAGGATCATATTCAAATATCGCCTAAATCCCTTTAAGACTGGCAAAGTGCTGATATCGCAGATATCCAAGAACTCATATGGCCTTAAGGAGAGACTTGATGAGTTTGATTTCACTGATGTAAGGCATGTATTTGAAAAGTGCAATGAGAAAGGCTACATAATAGGGCTTGTAACAAGCGACTCGATGCTATCAACATCCATATTTCTCGAGAAAATGGATGTGAATCATATGATCTCATTTATCAGAACCGATGAGAGCTCTACAAAGTCAAAGCCAAATCCACAGGCTATAAAAGAGTTCTGCAGTGAATACAACCTCAAGCCCAGCGAGGTATGCATGGTCGGAGATACGATTCTCGACATGGTATTTGCAAAAAGGGGCAAAGTCGGCAGAAAGATAGCAGTCCTCACCGGCTCTGGCGATACAGAGGCGCTCTTGAGAAGAAGCGATGCAGTCTACCCTACCCTAAAGGATATTCTCAAAGACCCAGTTCTATTTCCTCCAGAAGAATGATTATATTTAGTCCATGAGACTGAAAAACAAGGATATCGATATCACTATAGAAAAGGGCAGAAAATATATACTGCCTATAATAAAAGAGAGCTTTACGGATTTAGAGGAACTCGATGTATTCGGAGAGAGCATAGGATCTGATGAGTTTTTAGAGACACCAGACGATATTGAACCCCTAAACCCGATGGAATTCTAACCTCTTACCTTCCTTGTCTGAGCACCGCACTTAGGACAGAAAACAGAGCCATCAGTGATATGGCATGAGCATCTTGGGCAGTCATATTCCAATATCTCCTCCTCTTTTGGCTCTATTCTCTCCATAGGCTCAAGAGAGACTTCCTCCTTTGGAGTCTCCGCCCTTTCCTCACTATCATCAAAGAATCTCCCCGAGGCGAGCATCTCTCGAACTTTCATGATGTCCTCACTCACGATTCCCTCTTTTGTGAAGAGAGATGCTCTCTTTGCATAATAGATGATTATCAGCAAGGACCAGAGAATGCTTACAGAGAAAGAGATGATGTAGATCATCTGCTCAAGCCTATAAACAAGAAAGATATTTATAGCAGAAAAGACTATAGATATGCCCTGAACCATAAAAACGCAGATAAGGCCCTGTCTTCTAAAATACTTAAGTCCTCTTAAGGCCATAGCAGAAAGCACTATAACAAGAGCGCTAAAAAAGACTGACACCCACATCAAGATGTCCTTTGGGCTTGATAGGTAAAAACTCTGAAAGAGCCCAACTATGTTCATTATTATAGAGAAGGGAATCAAAAACGATACATAAAACCTATGAAATCGCAATTCCCCCCTCAGAATCCTCTCAATTTTATCCATTCTTAGTAAATTTTGATTATATATGAGAATATAGACAATAGCTAATTATAGCTATATGCCTTTACCCTTGATTTTTTTTGACACTTTTCAGAAAATGTCAAAAAAAATATACGGAGAACAGATAGCATGCAAGAAGAGCATTCGTGGGATGAATTAAAAAAGTATCCAGAGATTGTCAAAGGCGAGTGGCCAACAGTTCCCGAAATGTTCGAACTGTCACTTAAGAAATATCCAAAGAACAAATGCTTTGTCACCATAGAGGGCAAAGAGAAGATATTCAATACATATGAAGAAGAATACAAAGAGATCATGAAGGTCGCAGCTCTCCTAAAATCCAAGGGGCTAAAGAAGGGCGACAGAGTAATGGTCAATGGAAAGAACTCCAGAGAATGGGGAACAAGCTATCTTGGAATTCTCTTCGCAGGCTGCCAGGTTGTACCAATTGACAACCAGATGAAGATCAAAAGAGTCGCAGAGCTTGGAAGTTTCGCAAATGTAAAATTCGTATTTGCCGATAGCGATGTACACGAAAAGCTCGAAGAGCTGGACAATGATTGGTACAAAAGCCTCCTCGGCACCGCTATCATTCAGGGGAAGCGATTCTCAACTCATCAGGACAAGGTACACGAACTAAATATTGAGCCCTTAGAGAAGAAGGAAGAGGTATCTGAATATGACGTTGCTGCAATCCTCTTCACTTCAGGAACCACTGGAAACGAAAAGGGCGCAGTCCTATCTCACAGAAATCTGACCTCAAATGTCTACCAGGCTGCAAACGGAATGGGAGTAAAGGATACAGATACGCTCTATGCCCTGCTTCCTCTGCATCACGCATACTGCTGCACTGCAGTCTTTTTGGAGTCAATTAAGCATGGTGCCCAGTGCCTATTCGGACATGGAATAGTCGTAAGCAGAATGATCAGCGACATGAAAAATGGTCCAGTCACAGTCTTCATGGGTATTCCACTGCTTTACAACAAGGTACTTACTGGTATTGAGAACAAGCTAAAGCAGAAGGGGAAGGCAACAGTTGCCATGGTCAATAAGCTCATGGACTTCAACCTCTACTGCAAAAAGCACTTCAAGAGAGCTCCAATGAACTCCTTCTTCAATCACATGATTCTCTCTCAGCTTGGTATGGACAACACGTCACTTCTAATCTGCGGAGCCGGTCCACTGGCTCCAGAGGTATTCAGAAAGTATCAGGCAATGGGACTTAATTTCCTACAGGGCTATGGACTTACCGAAACAGCGCCAATTCTTACCCTGAATCCTCCTGAGCACTTCAAGATCGACTCAGTCGGAAAGGTCCTCCCATTTGTCGACATGGTAATAGGAGAGCCAAACGAAGAGGGAATCGGAGAGGTAAGAGTCAAGGGACCAAATATCTGCATGGGCTACCTAGATGATGAAGAACACACAAAAGAGCTCTTTGATGAGAACGGGTATCTCAGAACAGGCGACCTTGGAAAACTCGATGACGAGAACTACCTATACCTTAAGGGAAGATGCAAAAACCTCATCGTCACCGAGGGAGGAAAGAACGTATACCCTGAAGAGCTTGAAGATATGTTCCAGCTAGTCAGTGAGATTGACCAGATTCTCATCAGGGGCTTCCAAGAGAAGCCAGACGTGCCGTCTGAGTCAATTGAGGCAGTTGTACATCTATCAGAGGAGTTCACTAAGGCTCATACATCAAAGGACGAGCAGCGTAAGATTATCGAAGCGATTATAACTGAGAAAAACAGAGATCTGCCTCAATACAAGAAGATTGAAAAACTGACTATAGTTGATGAGCCAATGGAGATGACAACAACTCAGAAAATCAAGCGTAAAACTGTAAAATAGAGAAAAGGGAGGCGCCGCCTCCCTTTTTCAATAACCAAATACTCCACTTTTGCCATATGGTGTAAAATCCCTATATGACAACTCTAATCAAGGATATTGATATCATCCCAATGACCAAGGAAGGACTCATTATCCATTCAGACATTCTCATAGAAGATGGGATAATAAAGAGAATTGAAAAAGATATTAATGAAAAAGCAGACAAGACTATAGATGGAAAGAAAAAGATTCTCCTTCCAGCATTCATAAATACACACACTCATCTTGCAATGACCCTGATGAGAAATTACAAGGATGAAATGCCTAACCTAGAGAGTTGGCTAAAGGAAGTCTGGAAGGCAGAAGATGAGATAAGAGATGGAGAGCTATATTGGCCCTCGATATTGGGAATAGCAGAACTATATAAAAGCGGCACGGTGACATTCTCGGACATGTATTTCTATCCTTGGGATACGGCAAAAGCCGTAAGAGATGCAAAGGGAAGAGCGCTATTAGGCGTAACTCTTTTTGGTGGAAGAGAAGAGACAGAAAAGAGACTCAAAGAGAGTGTTCCACGCCTAGAAGAATCCTTTGAGGGCTATGAAGGTCTCTCCTATTCTATAAGCCCACATGCAATTTACACAACTGATAAGGGCACTCTAGAAGAGGCTAGGGACTTTGCCTTAAAGAACAGCAAAATCATACACATACACATTAGCGAAACACAGAAAGAGGTCGATGACTCATTAAATGAGTTCTCCAAGACCCCACTTGAATACGTTGACTCAATCGGCCTATTAGAAGCAAAGACTGCTATTGCACATGGAGTATATCTAACACCAAAGGAAATAGCCCTAGCAGCTGTAAGAAAGGCCTCCATACTGCACTGTCCAATATCAAATGCGAAGCTCTCATCAGGATACGCTCCTGTTGCTCTCTACAGAGAGTACAGAGTAAATGTCGCAATGGGAACCGATGGGGCAAGCTCAAACAATAATCTCAACATGCTCAAAGAGATAAATAGTGCTCTTCTATTACATAACCTCGTTTGCACAAACCCTAATTCCCTTAAACCCTACAACATACTGGAGATGGCGACAGTAAATGGAGCAAAGGCCCTTAATATGGATAAAAGAATTGGAACAGTCGAGGTTGGAAAAGAGGCAGATCTGCTGATTTTGGATTTGAATAAGACAAATACAGCTCCGATAAACAATGTCTTCTCTGCGATAGTCTTCTCTGCAAGCACAGATAATGTAGATACTCTCTTATCACAAGGAATACCCGTTCTTGAAAACGGCAGACTCACTACTATTAATGAGAAAGAGGCGATATTAAATACCGCCGAAATATGGAAAGAGATCAAAGGAAGGATAAAGAATTGAATATCAAAGACTATAGAGAAGACTTCAGGACACTTGAATTCAAAAACGACAGGCTCTATCTGATAGACCAGAGGATTCTCCCAAATGATTTCAGCATCCTTCCTTTTGAAACATCAGAAGAAGTAGCATTCGCCATAAAGGACATGATTGTACGCGGAGCTCCAGCAATTGGAGGCGCCGCCGGCTATGGCATTTACTTTGCCGCAAAGGAATGCAGGGGCGACTTTGATGAATTTCTAAGGAAAGCCGAAAAAGTAAGATCCTCAAGGCCTACTGCAGTAAACCTTATGTGGGCTGTTGACAGAATGGTCAGAAAGGCAAAAGAGACAAACCTGGATCTCAAGAGTCTAAGGAAAGAGGCAGACTCCATCGTAGAAGAAGATATTGAGATGAACTATGAGATGTCGAGAATAGGAAATGAGGTTGTAAGACCTAATGCCACTATTCTTACACACTGCAACGCCGGAGCTCTTGCAACATGCGGATGGGGGACCGCTCTAGGAGTCATTAAATATGCCCACTATTCTGGAAAGAACATATTTGTATATGCAGATGAGACACGTCCTCGCCTACAGGGAGCAAGGCTGACATCCTGGGAACTTATGAGGGCAAATATACCATCAAAGCTAATTCCAGACGGGGCAGCGGCAACATTAATCAGAGATGGGGAGATAGACTGTGTAATAGTTGGAGCCGATAGAATCGCAGCAAATGGAGACGTTGCCAATAAGCTCGGAACATTCGCACTCTCAGTTATATCTAAGCACTATGGAGTTCCCTTCTACTTCGTTGCCCCAATAACCACAATTGATTTTAACTGTCCATCTGGAAGCGATATTCCTATTGAAGAGAGAGACAAAGACGAAGTAAGACAAATTGAAGGCACATATACCTGCCCAAAGGAGATGGATGTATTAAATCCATGCTTTGATGTTACACCGCATCAAAACATTACTGGCATCATCACCGAAAAAGGAATAATAAGACCGCCTTTTGATATCAATATTGAGAAGATAAAGAAGGGAAAGTCTCTCTTCTAATAAAAACAATCAAAAAAACACTACTATAACTTATTCTCATAAAAAAAAAGCCGCTCAATAATGAGCGGCTCTTAAAACCATTCAAATTGCTAATTAATTCTATAGAGAATCTCAGGATGCAGCTCAATAAGCTCTTTTGCCTTTGACCCCATAACATTTATAGTATTTTCTCCACTTCCTATAAAGACATCAAAGGTCTGTCCGTTATAGGAAATCGTGTAGTCTCCCGGCTCCATCCAAGGTGTAAGCATTTGATTATCATTATCATTCCTGACATCTTGCATATGGTAGAGAACATGATAGATCTTGTAATATCTTCCATCTGAGCCTTTAACTGGAAGTGATGACATGAACGGTGTATAGCACAAGCTAACCTGATTATAAGACTTTGAAACGCCTGACGGAGCAGACTTAATCTCCATTGCATTCACATCATCGGGATCAACTTTTACTTCAACATCACCACTGAAACCCACAGCAAAGTAAGAATCAAAGGTTATGATGCCTTTATTTGCATTCATGGCAACTGAAGGAATACTTATCTCAGTAGTTTCGCCTTTAGCAACTTTCTTTACTCCTTCATTTTCACCCATGAAACTGACTTCACCATAGTACGTTATCTCAGTTCTATTGGTTGAATCATTGGAGCTTATTGCACCCTTCTCAACTGATGCTTTGAGAACTGCAAAAGTGTAGGAGCCAGCAGGGACATTATCAAAGAAGAAGACACTATCACTTACCTTTACAGCTTTCGGATTATAATAAGCACCGTTTTTATTCTGAAGAGATAAGCTGACTTCATCATATTTTCTTCCGTCATTGAAGACAACTCTCACGCTTCCTTTATCAAGAATGCTTCCAGGTTCGCCAACTCTTATATAGACGCGGTTTGCTGTCGCTCCTTCAGAAACTAGAATCCTGTTTACATAATAAGTCGCAAAATCCACGTCACTTAACGAAAACGAGTTATGAGTATATGATCTTCTCTCTCGGTTATAGTCAAATGAAATCTCAAGCGAGTTATAGCTTCCAGCAGTTATATTCTCAAAAGGAATAAAGACATTATATTTTTGCGCAACACCATCTGCAGCCCTCACGTAAGAAGCTTTCATAGATTCCACATGCTTTTCATCTACGCCATTAAGCTTTAGATCGACATCAGATAGAGTTATACTGCCATTCCTTTCAGTAAGCCCATATGGAACATCCTCTAATACAATCTCCAGTTTTCCATATTTTTTAGCCTCGTTTTCTTTACCCTCATTTTCAGCTCTAACTTGGATGGGCTGATTATTATAGTCATCCAAACTAATGGCCTTAACAGAGCTCGAGCCAGCTGAAGAAGAAATGCTTCTCAATAGATCTTTTTCAGTCCCAGACTCAGTATTGTATTCCAAGACAACTGAATTGATATTCTGAATTTTGCTTGCTGGCACCTCTACACTATTTGCATTTTCGCCAACAGATGCAGTGGCGATTGTGCCACCTGCAGAATAAGTAAGAGTATCACTTCCTAAAACTGCGTTCTTAAGAACTACATTTCCAGCCTTAGCATTTTTTCCCAATGGAAGAACAATAGTCTTCACCGGGTTTTTATTGCTTTGCTCTGGAGCTGCGGGAGCATTGCTAGGCTGTGACTGCGGAGCGCTTTGCTCTGGAGCTGCACTGGAAGAAGGAGAGCCTCCCTCTATAGGAGCAGCCTCTGGCTGGGCCTCCTGTGGAATCATATTTCCCAAGCTATGGCTGTCATGACAAGAGACACCAAATGAAATCAGCATAACTGCCAAAAGTGCAATTAATAAAGACAAGATTGATTTCCTCATCCCTCACCTCTCTTTGAAAAGCAATACTTGCTCTTCAATCATGGCCCGATAATATCCCTACAATTAAGGTGTTTCAAGAACTTTTTGAAAGAAAATTTCGTTGATTTAGTAAAATTTTTCTCGGTGTTTTACTAACCCAAAAATCAGTCTTTTCGTTTTCTTCATCCAACTGAGATATCAGAGATTTTTTAAGTAAAAAGGAGCCAATTTATTTATAAAAGAAGCAGAAAACCCTAATTGACGCATTTCAAAAGATTAAATCAAAAAATAATCACCTTTTTACGGTATTATGCAAAAGGCCCATCCTAATAGAGAATGGGCCCTTATTCAGCTATAAATTTAACTGAAAAGCTACTCAAACTTGATCTTCATAAAGCGCTTCTTGCCGGCTTTGAGCAGAAGCTCTCCATCAGAGTCAAGATCATCTTGATTGATGACTCTTTTTGGATCGCTCTCCTTCTTGCCGTTTATCTCGGCTCCGCCCTGGGTAATAAGTCTTCTCGCCTCTCCATTTGAGGGCGTCAGAGTGCTCTTTGTATAGAGGTCCAATATACCGATGCCCTTTTCAAGATCCTCCATCTTCAGCGTCACAGATGGAACGTGGTCTTTGCTGCCAGATCCTGAGAAGAGCGCCTTAGCTGCATCCTTTGCCTTATTGGCCTCCTCCTCTCCATGGATAATTTTCGTAACCTCAAAGGCAAGGCGCTCCTTAGCATCATTTATGTTTACGCCAGGGTTCTCATACTCAGCTATCTCATCAAGGCTCATGAAGGTAAAAATCTTCATCATTCTCGTGACATCCATATCAGAGATGTTTCTCCAATACTGATAGAAGTCATATACAGAGTAGAGGCTCTTATCCAAGAAGACGGCGCCCTTCTCGCTCTTACCCATCTTCTTGCCCTCGCTAGTCATAAGAAGGTTGAATGTTAGCCCATAGCACTGAGGTCCATCCATTCTATGAATAAGGTCTATTCCGGCAACGATGTTGCCCCACTGGTCTGCACCTCCAATCTGAAGCCTATTTCCATAGAGCTTGTTGAGCATGTAGAAGTCATATGCCTGCAAAAGCTGATAATTGAACTCTATAAATGAGAGGCCTCTCTCTAAGCGCTGCTGCACTCCCTCGAATGTAAGCATTCTATTGACTGAGAAGTAGACCCCGATATCCCTCAAGAACTCAATATAATTGAGGTCTCTTAGCCAATCGGCGTTATTTACGACTCTTCCTCTGCCCCAGCCCTCAGGAGGATTATCAGAAAAATCGACAATCCTCGATAGCTGCTCCTTAATTGACTGGGCATTTGAATCGATCTCCTCAAGGGTAAGCATCTTTCTCATCTCAGTCTTTCCAGTTGGGTCGCCAATCATTCCAGTGCCACCGCCAACAAGGGCTATCGGACTCATACCGGCTTCCTGAAGATGTCTCATAGCAAAGTATGGAACGATATGTCCGATATGGAGGCTCTTTGCTGTCGGATCTGCTCCACAGTAGAAGACAACGCTCTCTTTATCCATCAAATCAGAGAGGCCTTGCCAATCTGTGCAATCCTTTACAAAGCCCCTATCAATCAGAGTCTGCAGTCCCTTATTCATCTATACCCTCTTGTAGTTCTTCATCTCATTCTTTATGAAGGCGACAAGCTCTGAGCGAGGAACTCGCTCCTGCTTCATGGAATCCCTGAATCTAACTGTGACTGTATTGTCCTCTAGACTCTGGTAATCAACAGTAACAGAGTATGGAGTTCCAATCTCATCCTGTCTTCTATATCTTCTTCCGATTGCTCCAGAGACATCATAGTAGGTTGTGAAGTCCTCTCTAAGCTCATGCTCAAGCTCATTTGCCCACTCTGATAGTCCGTCTTTCTTGACAAGAGGAAGAACGGCAACCTTAACTGGAGCTATATATGGATGGAAGTGCAGAACCGTCCTAACATCCCCATCCTCAAGCTTCTCTTCATCGTATGCGTCAGACAGAGCCATTAAGACGTTTCTCGTAAGTCCCGCAGAGGTCTCTACTACATAGGGAATATACCTCTCGTTTGTCTCAGGATCGAGGTATGTAAGATCCTTTCCGCTGAACTTTGTATGCTGAGTAAGATCGTAGTCAGTTCTTGAGTGAATACCCTCAAGCTCCTGCCAACCCATTGGGAACAAGAACTGAATATCGTATGCATCCTTTGCATAGAAAGCAAGCTCATCTGGACCATGCTGATGCCATCTCAGGTGGTCCATTCTGATTGCCATCTTGTCGTAGAATTTCATGCGCTCCTCTCTCCAATAGCCAAACCACTTGTCCTCAGTACCCGGCTTGATGAAGAACTGCATCTCCATCTGCTCAAACTCGCATGAGCGGAATATAAAGTTCTTTGTCGTAAT
>CANRIJ010000044.1 GCA_947630635.1 uncultured Spirochaetaceae bacterium
GAGCTCATTGAGCTTCTTTTTGAGGATATGAGAATAGACGAGGATCTGTTCTTCGCCCTTGATAGGGAGAAGATAATGAGCCTCTCTCCAAAATACCACTCTAAGAATCTAAATCTGCTGCAGAGTCTTATGAGGAAACTATCCAAATAGATATCAGATATTCTTGCAAGGCAATTGTCGACTTTGATTATTCAAACTTGCTTTAATGCTATTTTCTATCTCCATCTCTCTCCTTCCATATGGCGCCCTCTGCCTATGCATAGAGGCGGAAGAGGAGAAAAAGGGAATGTTACTCGGCAATATTCAGGGTGCATCCTGATAGATCGAATGTCAGGGTTCCCTCATTGCTTTCACTATATGACGGCTTTATGTCATTTGCCGTTATAGTGACTGCCTTGGATGATGAGTTATCCCATTCAACCGTTATTGTCCATGCCGTCTGAGTATATGCATCCTGACTATCTGCAGTGAGATTCACGGCTCCTACTGTCACAGTACCATCTGTTGCTACGCTTCCGGTTATCGCGCTTTGCGGAGTGACGCCAGATGGAGGTGTCAGGGATATGCCTGAATTCTCAGTCTTAGTTGGCTGGGCTGTGCTCCAGTTGCTTATAGATGAAAGCCCAGTGACGACTATCTTCTTCACGGTCACCTGCTCAGGCTCATCCTCGTCGCCTGTGCTGGCTGCAGAAAATGAGAAACCGAAGAATTATAGATGATCTATCTGCTGTTATGTATATCTAGTTGATGTTTGTCCCTATAAATGACGCTAGAGCACTATGGCATCATAAAAAGATAGACTCTTTATCTGGTGCCTTGTTACTTTTTTTCATTTTAGACACTGCTCATGTCTCTCTGATAATCCTTTTTATACAAAAACCAAAGCTCATAAAGGATAATCTTTCTAACTTTTAAGTGTAGAACTTAGACAGTAAGCAAAAGGGGTAAATATGCTTGATGCCTGGTATGAAAGTATAGGAGGAGACTACAAGGATGCCTTTGATAGGCTAAAAGACGACTCTAGGATTCTCAGATTTCTTCTGATGTTTCCAAATGACGACTCAATGAATAGGCTATCAAAGGCAATGGGCGAAGAGGACTGGAGAGAGGCCTTTGAGGGTGCCCACTCGCTTAAGGGAGTATCGCAAACGCTCTCATTGAAAAAGCTTGGCGATAGTGCCTCTCGCCTCACTGACTTCCTTAGGGAAAATAAAACCGATGAAGCCAAAGAAGAGTACAAAGAGACTCTCAAGTTCTACTATGAAGTCATAGAGGCTATAGAGAGGCTAAGATAGCAAAAGAAAAGCATTCATTTTATAATGCCCATATGCATAGAAAAGCGCTATTTGCCATATTGGCTTTTCTTTTGGTGCCAACACTGACAATAGGCTGCAAAAGCAACAATCAAAGGGAATCAATAAGCGGGAATTATATGACTGAAGATACTATAAAACTCAGCATTAACGGCTATAGCTTCAATATGCTATTGGCTGATACCAAAGCAGCATCAGAGCTGAAGGCAATGCCTGAAAAGGGAGCCTTGAAAATCAGCATGAGAGACTACGGCGGATGGGAGAAGGTCGGGAGCCTTGGAAAGAGCCTTACAAAGAGCGACAGAGAAATGACTGCAGAGATTGGCGATGTAATGCTCTATCAGGGAAATCAGATTGTTCTCTTCTACGGAGAGAGTTCCTGGAGCTACACTCCGCTGGGAAGAGTATCTGACCTAAAGGACTGGAAAAAGGCCCTAAGCGGCTCAAATATCACAGTCGAACTCTCGTTTTGAGCCTTTGATTTCAACTTCTGTTATTTCTTAAAATTCAACTATGAGCTTCGAAGAAATAATAAAAGCGCTATCAGATATGAAAGGAGTCGATTCGCTCTCTCTCGGCGGATCAAGAAGAGGGGTAATAAGCGATAGTGCCTCTGATTATGACATTTATATATATTCTAAGAGTCTTATACCCAGAGAAGAGAGAGAAAAGATCCTATCAAAGCTCGGATCCTACAAAATCAATCCTAGCTTCTTCGAAGAGGGAGATGAGCTTAAAGCGGAGAGTCTTCCACCCTTTGATATCATGTATAGAACCTGGAATTGGATAGAGAATCAGATAAAGGATGTTTGGATAGATCACAATGCACGCTTGGGATATACAACATGCTTTATCTTCAATGTTTACAACTCGGAGGCGCTCTTTGATAGAGAGGGAAAGTTCCAAGAACTCCAGAAAAGCCTAGAGGGACCATACCCAGAAGAGCTTAGAAAGAACATAATAGAAAAGAATCTCAAAATCATAGATGGGGATATGGACGCTCCATATATCAAACAGATTGAGAGCGCCGCAAAAAGAGAAGACCTGGTTTCTCTCAACCATAGAACAGCAGCCCTACTTGCCTCCTACTTTGATGTGATATTCGCCTATAACAGAGCCCTTCACCCTGGAGAGAAAAAGCTCGTAAAGATAATAGAGAAGCTTAATCTGATAGTCCCCAATGACTTTAAGGACGACCTGTACAGAGTACTGAGTTCCACATCAGATCCAAAGAGTCTTCCAGAGAATCTCAAAAAGCTGAATAAAGAGCTCCACTCTCTAGTTGATGGCGATTTTTGATATTATCTTAGCTATAGAGGAGAATAAGATGTCTATAGACTATAAGGGAATCAAAATCAGGGTATGCCCCGAGAACAACAACATAATACAGACCTCATCAGATGGCGGACACTGCTATAATAACGCATATAAAGAGCCAACCTTCAGAGACTTCAGAGATCTCAGCGTAGAGGGAGAGAGAATATACGCAACTTCAAGCAGAGGAAGAATCTGGTCCTCAAACTTTGGGCATAGCTGGCATATCTAGAAAAGCGGAGGCACTCACCTCCGCCTAAAAACACGATTTCAAAGGCGCACCTGGATAAAAAGCCAGATTGCAACTTGAATTTAAGGAGCCCTTATTAATGCTTTTCCATCTTCTCACTAAGCTTTGACTGACTGCAGTGTGGGCATGAAGAGCAAGAGGAACATGAGGAGCATACGCCTCCCTTCTTCTTCATTCTCACAAAGGCAAATAGAGCCAAAGAGAGAAGCGATATTACCAGAATCAAAATAAGCAGAGTCGCAAGATTCATCTGAGTGCCCCCTGAAGGGTCTTTGCGCCCACCTCGCTCTTCTTAGCACCAGGAAGCACCAAGAGAGTAATAGATGCAACAACGAGAAGAACGGCAATAACAAACCCTATTACGTTGCCGTAGCCAGCTATCATCGACCATATCTGGTAGACCATGAATGAGACAATATATGCAAATACACACTGATATGAGATTGCAAAGAGCGTCCACTTCACGCTTCCCATCTCTCGCCTTATTGCTCCGATTGCTGCAAAGCAAGGAGCAGAGAGAAGATTGAAGATCAAAAATGAGAAGGCGGAGGCAGATGTAAACATCACCGATATTGCACCCCAATACTCAACTCCATTCTCGGCAACTTCAGAAAATCCAAATAGAACTCCAAGCGTTCCAACGACATTCTCCTTGGCAATGAGCCCAGTTATTGTCGCAACAGCAGCCTGCCAGAAGCCCCATCCAAGAGGCGCAAAGATCCACTCTATTCCTCTTCCGATATAGGCAAGAATCGAATTATTGAGATTTTCGACCATGCCAAAATGCCCATTCTCAAAGCCAAGTGCCTGGAGTGTCCATACTAGAACAGATGCCAATAAGATGATTGTCCCTGCCTTCTTTATGAATGACCATCCTCTCTCCCACATCGATCTCAAAATCGTCGAGGGAGTTGGAAAATGATACTGCGGAAGCTCCATGACGAAGGGCGCCGGATCTCCAGAGAAGAGCTTTGTCTTTTTTAAAATGATTCCCGAGACTATAACAGCGGCAATTCCGATAAAGTAAGCAACCGGTGCAACCCACCATGCTCCTCCAAAGAGGGCACCCGCAATAAGCGCGATTATCGGTAGCTTTGCTCCACATGGAATAAAGGTCGTAGTGATAATGGTCATACGCCTATCTCTCTCATTCTCTATGGTTCTTGATGCCATAATTCCCGGAACACCGCACCCCGATCCGATAAGCATAGGAATAAACGACTTCCCAGAGAGGCCGAACTTCCTGAATACCCTATCGAGAACGAATGCAACACGCGCCATATACCCACAGTTCTCCAAAAATGCCAAAAAGAAGAAGAGCACGAACATCTGAGGCACAAAGCCCAGCACAGCTCCGACTCCGGCGACTATTCCTTCGATTATCAGACTCTGAAGCCAAGGGGCGCAGTTAATCGCAGTAAGTCCCCTGTCAAGCCAATATGGAAGTCCCCAATCCATTCCAAAGAGACCATCATTCATGAAATCAGTCACCCATGCTCCTACAGTGGTGACAGATACGAAATAGACAAGGAACATGACAAGAGCAAATATCGGGAGGGCCAAGAAGCGATTTGTAACGACTCTATCGATCTTATCTGACAGCGTCATTGATGCCTTCTTCTGCTTTTTATAGCAGCCCTTCACAACCGATGATATGTAGACATACCTCTCGTTTGTTATTATCGACTCGCTGTCATCATCAAGCTCCTTCTCCGCCCTGAGAATATCTCTTTCAATGTGCTCGATCTTATCCTGAGGAAGACTCAGCGTCTCCAAGACCTTCACATCCCTCTCAAAGAGCTTTATCGAATACCATCTCTGCTGCTCTTCTGGAAGGTCATGCAGCACAAGCTCCTCAATATGCGCAAGAGCATGCTCAACTGGTCCGGAGAAAGAGTGCATAGGTATGGTCTTCTCGCCAAGGGCAGCCTTAATAGCCTCCTCGGCGGCATCCATGACTCCCTCTCCCTTTAGTGCCGATATCTCAACTACCCTGCATCCAAGCTCCCTGGAGAGCTCGTCGGCGTTGATTCTATCCCCATTCTTCCTGACTACGTCCATCATATTGAGAGCAATGACAACTGGAATACCAAGCTCGGTAAGCTGGGTTGTCAAATAGAGGTTTCTCTCAATATTCGTTGCGTCGATTATATTCAGTACGGCATCCGGCCTCTCGCCAATGAGGTAGTTTCTGGCAACAACCTCCTCAAGAGTATATGGAGAGAGCGAATAAATGCCAGGAAGGTCCACAATGGTCACATCCTGGTGCTTTCTCAGCTTTCCCTCTTTCTTCTCTACCGTAACACCTGGCCAGTTTCCAACATACTGATTGCTTCCAGTAAGCGCGTTGAAAAGCGTTGTCTTTCCGCTATTTGGGTTGCCAGCAAGCGCAATTCTCAAAGACATAACACACCCCTTTTAATTAGTCATAACTAACTATACCGCATCCAAAAAAAATCAGACCTTCTCGACTTCAATCATCTCGGCATCTCCCTTTCTGAGTGAGAGTTCATAGCCTCTGATATTGAGTTCCATGGGATCCCCAAGCGGAGCAACCTTTCTGATATAGATCTCTACGCCCTTTGTGATTCCCATATCCATAATTCTTCTCTTAATAGGCCCCTCGCCATTTATCTTGAGGACTTTGAGAGTATCGCCGACATCAGCCTCTTTTAAAGTCATCTTCTCCTCCTAGCCTACAAAGATCTTGCTCGCAAGCTCTTTTGAAAGAGCCACTCTGGACTCTTTTACGCTGACTATGATATTGCCGCCTATTTCAGAGACGACCTTGACCTCTCCTCCTGGAACAAAACCCATATCCTGAAGATGAGATCTCACCTCGCTGCTGCCTCCTATCTTTCTTATCATTGTCTCTTCTCCAATAGATGAAAGCGAAAGCGGCATCATGTCTTCTCCTAAGTTAGATATGGCTAACTATGGATATGTTAGACAAAACTAACTCCTTAGTCAATCAATTATTTTAAAATATATTCAAGTGCCGTATCTTTGCCCTCAAGAAGATCCTCGAACCTCTCCTCGATGTAGATATCGGGCTCTATAGGACCGGTTATTCCCTTATTGTTGAAGTAAAAATGCGAGAATGAGACCTCGATTTTGCTATTGGGAAGAGAGAAGGTGGAGACGCCACCATAGTGGCTTGAGCTTCCGCCGGTTGGCATGCCAACGAATATATTGTCCTCCATGTGATTCTCAATTCTATTTGCGTTAATTACCGCGGCTGAGAATGTAAGAGGACCTATGAGAGTATAGAGATTGAAGTCCTTCTCATCTTTAATCTCCTCCAGCCCATCAATAAGGGAAATCAGGCGCGGTATAAGGCCTCCCTGGTTGTACCTCAGATCAATAATCACACTCTTATAATTGCCATCTCTGACCCTATTGAGAAAACTATAGACCTCAGGTCTCAGCCATCTGCCCTTTTCAACAGTCGCGCTATTATACTGAAACATTATCGCATCATCGCCTAATTCGATAGTTCTGTAATAGCTCTTATTAGGATAGGTCTCTGGAAAGGAGGAGGTGTCTAGGTATATGCCATTTTTTATGAAATCCTCGTATTTGTCATAATCAAGAAAATAGACTCTATCTTCCCGCCTCTCTCCACTCGGGCTCTCGCTCTCAATGAGAATTCCATCATCAAGGGAGGATATCAGACCTATTCTCTTATAGAAATCGCCAACTGTTATCAGTCTGAAGAGGCTCCCAACTCTATTTACCGGATTATCGTAGCTTAGGTAAATATCGCCCATATCCATAAGGTTATCTCTATTTTTACCCTCCCAGCCCACAATCTTTCTGCCAATGAGGCTCTCATACTCCTCTGTCGCTCCGGTTATAACAAAGTCATTTCCTACTCTGCTTACATTCAGGGGAAGCCACTTAAGAGCTCTTCTGATATCGCTATTCACACCTGATTGCGTATGGCTGTCTTTTGAGAGGGCTGCAATTCTCTGAAGTGAGAAGAAGAATTCAATAGGATCGAGAGTGCTATTTCTCTCGATAAGAGATGAGGCAATGATCTCTGCATTCTCTCTATCCTCATCATGGAGAAAGTCCTTATGCCTATTCATCAGGGCATTGAACATATAGAGAATATCCTCCTGATTCTCATTGAGAGCGCTCTTATCAATCTTTAGCGAATAGCAAGATGAGAAGAGAAGCGAAAAAAGAAGAACTAGCACGATTGCCTTTCTCATATAGTGATTCTAAAGACTTATTTGCATTCAGACGATTATGAAAATAAAATCTTCTTGAAGGAGACACAATATGAAGAGAGACCTTGGTGTTATTGAGGGCATATTCCCAATGCCGGTTTTGATGATCGCAACTTACGACAAAGATGGAAAAGTCGATGTAATGAATGCAGCCTGGGGACAGATTTCTGATATGGGGCAGCTCATGCTCTTCCTATCGGAGGACCATAAGACAACCGAGAACATAAAGCTAAATAAGGCCTTTACCGTCGCACTTGCAGATGAGAGCCACATGATGGAAGCGGATTTTTTCGGCATTGCAACAGGAAACAAGATGAATGACAAATTCGAAAGAACTGGACTGCATGCAAGAAAGAGCAAATTCGTAAATGCTCCGATTATCGAGGAGTTCCCATTTGTTATGGAGTGCGAGCTTGAGGACACAATAAAGAAAGACTCGCTCTTTGCAGTCATTGGAAAGATAAAGAACGCAGCCTGCGAGGAGAGCGCACTAGATGATAAGGGCAAAGTAATTCCAGAGAGGCTCAACGCAATCATCTTTGACCAATTTAGGCATGGCTACTACAAAGTAGGAGAAAAAATCGGCAAAGCCTGGAATGCGGGCGTGCCTTTGATGGAAGACAAGTAAGTCGATAATCTATAATAGCAAAGTGAACATACACGAATCTGCAGAAGACTACTTAGAGAGCATACTCATCCTCGAGGAGGAAAACGGATCTGTAAGGTCTGTGGATATTGCGAACCACATGAACTTCTCTAAGCCAAGCATATCAGTTGCCATGAAGCACCTTAGAGAGAGCGGCTACATAGCAATGGATGAAAATGGCCACATACACCTTCTAAAACCCGGACGAGAGATTGCAGAGAGGATCTACGAGAGACACAAGACAATATCCAATTGGCTTGTGTCTATCGGGGTTGATAGAAAGACCGCTCTTGAGGATGCCTGCAAAATAGAGCATGTGATATCCAAAGAGTCATTTGAGGCCCTAAAGAGGCATATTGGCGAAAATTAAGCTTAGCTCCATTATTGCGTTGCTTTTTCTTATCGTCTATTATCTTAGTGTTTCAAAACATCTGGAGAGATGTCCGAGTGGTCGAAGGTGCACGATTGGAAGTCGTGTTCGGTCAAAAGCCGACGGGAGTTCGAATCTCCCTCTCTCCGCTCAATGCCTCTAGGGGCATTTTTTATTGCGCTCTATAAAAGATACTTCAATGAATTTGATTCTAGATATAGTCTCTAAGCATGAAGACTATAGATATCGCCTCGTGGTCCAGAAAGAGCCAGTGGGACTGGTTCTCGACATTTGCCGACTCCACTTTCCAAATGGATGTGAGAATGGATGTGACAAATACCCTTGAGTATGCAAAGAAGAATAATCTCTCTAGCTTCGCACTGGTTCTATATCTGATATGCACAACTCTAAACAGACTCCCTGCATTCAGACTTAGAATACTAGAGGGCAAAGTCGTAGAGATTGATAGCGCCAAAGCGGGCTATACAATCAAGAGCGGAGATAGAGGATTCTCAACTGCATCTGCAAGAGTCGACTCGGGATTTCAAGAATACCTAAGGGAAATTGAGGAGAACAAGGGGCTCTACTCAAGAGAGCAAATAGATAGAAAATACAATGAGGGAAGCTCGGTAGGTGAATTCTTCTGCACCTGCGTGCCATGGGTAGACTTTCTATCTGTAAAGCATCCAATTCCCGATAAGGACAAGGAGAGCCAGAGCGTACCGAGAGTGTGCTGGGGCAAATATAATGAAAATAATGGCAGATACTATATGACACTGAATATCGCAGCAAGCCATGCGCTTCTAGATGGAAGGGATATGGCAGAGGCATTTATAGAGATCCAAAAGTCCTTTGATGCTCCTGAAAACCACCTATAAGGCAAAAGCAAAATTTTCAGAAAGAAGCTGTAACTCTAACTCTTAAAATCATTCAAGCAAAAACAGGAGTCTTTCTCTCAATTCAATAAGAGGAGGGATTTAAACTTATACTAAGAGTATGGGAAACAACGATGATATTGGGCTGGTATTTGCAGGCGGCGGCGGCAAGGGAGCCTACCAAATAGGAGCATGGAAATACCTAGCAGAAAAGAAAATCGACAAACGTGTCTCAGCACTCTCTGGAACCTCTGTCGGGGCTCTCAACGCTGCCCTATTCTCAGGCTCAACGCTTGAGAAGGCAGAGGATATATGGCTTAGCATAAACAGGAGCCAAATCCTGACAAACAAGATATCAGTCAAAGAAATAGTCTCGTTCTTGACAAAGGCCAGCCTGGTATTTGAGAAAGTAAACGATGAATTTGACAAATACCTTGCAATAGCAATAGCACTCTCAAAGACAATCCTCAATAGCGGAGTCTTCTCAAGAGAGGGACTAATTGAACTCATTGATAATGGCGTTGATTTTGATCGCCTTAAATCATCGCCCCTTCCGACTCTTGCCACTGCAACCTCCTTTCCAAAGGCAAGCGCTGTCACATTCGATCTAAGAGACTACTCAAAAGACGATATAAAGACGATTCTTTTGGCATCCTCTGCAATTCCGCTCATATTCAATCCCGTGGAATTTCAAAGCCTGAAGCTCTATGATGGAGGGCTGCCAATAATCGGAGAGAATGTTCCCGTCAGCCCGCTATACAACATAGGAATCCGCACTTTCATAGTCGTGCATCTCAAAAAGGGAGAGATGGTGAAAAGAAGTAAATATCCTGGCGCTGTCTTCTATGAGATAATCCCCTCTGTAGATCTCGGAAACCTCGTCAGCGGTACTCTTGATTTCTCTCCCACAGGATCAAAATGGAGAATGGAACAGGGCTATAACGACGCCAAGGCCCTATTTGAGAGATGTGCTCCCGAAATGGCAAAGAACATACCCCCTAGGCTAAAAGACAAATAGATATGTCTTACTTTTAATTCCTATACGTGGTATCATGCATATTGCAGCAGATACCAGGCATTGTGTGCCTCAAAACCCCGCCAGGACAGGAATGTAGCAACGGTATGAGGATGTCATAAGTGACCAGGACCATTTGCTGCTTTTATTTTTTTGCTCCCATCACACTGAAAATACACATCTGAAAATATGAAGTTATATTTAGTGTAAGTAGCCCTATGGCATAAAGAGGGAGAAAGATGGACGAGAAGAATAAGAAAGAGGAAGAGAAAGAGCTAAAAGAAGAGAGAAAAGCGGCAATTAAAGACGATAAGAAAAAGAGCAAATACGGAAAACTAAGCGGCTCTCAGATCGGAGGAATCTGCGTTGGCGGTGTGGGCCTTGTAGTATTTGCACTTGGAATCTGCCTTCACTGGCCTATGGTATCCATCGTCGCAGGGGCAATAGCAATGGGTCTTGGCATAATAATGCTCTTTATCAGAAAGTAGATTGCACTCTTAATAATCACATTAAAATGGTATACTCATAGAGTATGCCCTACGAAGTCACTGCAACCAAGAAAAGACCACAGGAATTTGAATCGCTTGTTGGACAGGAGTTTGTAGTATCAACGCTTGAAAATGCCATCAAGGATGGCAAGATTGCCCATGCCTACCTATTCTCAGGACCAAGAGGCGTTGGCAAGACAAGCTCAGCAAGACTCCTTGCAAAGGCCCTTAACTGCCAAGAGGGACCGACAGCTCATCCATGCGGCGTTTGCGATTCATGCAGGGAAATATCAAATGGAAGCAGCGTTGACGTAATAGAGATAGACGGTGCCTCAAATACATCTGTAAATGATGTCCGGACAATAAAGGAAGAGATTCTCTTCCCACCGCAGTTCTCACGAAAGAAGATATACATAATCGATGAGGTGCACATGCTCTCGACAAGCGCATTCAATGCCCTCTTGAAAACCATTGAAGAGCCTCCAGAGTATACAGTCTTCATATTCGCAACTACAGAGCTTCAAAAGGTTCCGGCAACCATCAGGAGC
>CANRIJ010000045.1 GCA_947630635.1 uncultured Spirochaetaceae bacterium
CCCGAATGGGTGAGCTCCTCCCCACCATCCAGGGGTATTTGTAGGGTAGCGCCCATGAACTGTCCATGAGTAGCCTTCATACTCTTCATCCAGGCGATAGAACCTTCCAACATCCTCTGGGTATCCAACTGCCTTAAAGCAGCCCATATTCTTTCCCGAAGAGAAGATATATGCGCCTTTGATGTGTGTGTTTACATATACAACACGTCTTACAGTAAACTCATTCTCCTCAAGCTGCGCGCCTTGGAGCTTGGTTGGAAGGGGAGTCACAAAATAGCGCCACATCAATGGCTCATCGGTGATGTTCTTGTTTTTCTTGGTTGGTATTTTCGATAGGTTTACTATGTCAAAGTTCTCATCGAGGTACTTCTCAGTCTCGACTCTGGCATCATTTGTGTCATAGAAGATATGAAATGCATAGTAGTCTTTGTACTCAGGGTATATTCCATAGCCAGCAAAGCCTCCTCCCAGTCCATTTGACCTGTCATGCATAATTGATATGGACTTGATCATGCTCTCGCCTGAGAATCGCTTCCCAGATCTTGAGAATTGGGCCGATATAGCGCATCCAGAGGGGATTCTCACCTCTCCCTCAATAGGTGCGCGGTCTTTTCTATAGTCCTCTGATAGATTCACGTTCTCCTCCAGAAAACAAAAAAAAGACGCTCCACGGTTATCCCTAGTGGAACGTCTTTGTTCTAGAACTAGATTAATTAAAAAGACTCTACTTATTCAAGTCTGGGTCCCTCTCCTAATTTGGCTGAGCCCAATGCGATGAGATCTCCAATCTCATTGAAGAGGTTAAGGCTATTTGAGGCAAAGTCGATATTCAGAGTTGAGTTCACCTTGAAGTCAACAGATCCAAAGACCACTGAGCTTAGTGCCTCTCCGTCAGGAAGCAGCAGTCTGAGAGTTGTCTCCATTCCAGATGGGAGAGAGGATGATACTGTTGCCTTGATATCGTCTTTCTCTACGAGTCTTACATTCTCTGGTCTTATTCCAAGCTTTACATCCTCAGTTACCTCAAATGGGTCCTTGCTCTCAAAGATCAGAGAGAAGCCATGTCCCTCAAGTACGGCTTTTTTGCTGTCAAGCTGCTTTGCCTTGAATGAGAGAAGGTTGATTGTCGGGTTTCCAACAAAGTCTGCGACAAATATGTTTTTGGGCTTTTCGTAGACTGTTAGCGGTGGGTCATACTGCTGCAAGAGTCCTTTATCCAATAGGCATATCTTTGTCGCGAGTGTCATAGCTTCAAGCTGGTCATGGGTTACATAGACAAATGTTGCCCCAGTCTCATGGTGGAGTCTCTTGAGTTCTGTTCTCATCTCCATTCTGAGCTTAGCATCGAGGTTTGAAAGAGGCTCGTCCATCAAGAGGATTCTTGGGTTTGGTCCAAGAGTTCTTGCTATTGCGACTCTCTGCTGCTGTCCACCTGAAAGCTCAGCTGGATAGCGCTTTGGAAACTCCTCGATCTTTAAAAGCTTCAATAGCTCGTTGACTCTCTCTTTGATCTTGTCTTTTGGCCACTTAAGGTTCTCAAGCCCGAATGCTATGTTTTGGTAGACAGTCATGTGAGGCCAGAGCGCATAATTCTGGAACAAAAATCCAACGCCTCTCTTTGCTGGAGATACGTCTATGGACTCTTTTGATGAGAAGACTGTCTTCCCATCTATCTTTATTGTTCCGCTAGTTGGAGTCTCAAGACCTGCAATCTGTCTGAGTGTTGTGGTCTTTCCACAGCCTGATGGTCCAAGAAGCGTTACAAATGCTCCGTCTTCAATGTCTAGTGAGAGATCGTCTACTGCAACGAAATCTCCGAATTTCTTTGTTAAATGCTCAAGTTCTATTCTTGGCATCTTTAACCTCCGATTCCTTTGTCGATTGATGCGCCTGTTGCCTTGTTAACAATCCAGTTTACGAGTAGGACTATGAGAACAATCATCAGGTTTATTCCATTGGAGTATTGGCTCCATCCCTTTTCGTTGTAGTAGTAGAGAAGGGTGGTTAGTACTCTATTTTGCGGTGTTACGAGAAGCACGAAGAGGCTGAGCTCTCTCATGCAGCTGATGAATGGGAGAAGGTAGCCAGATATGAATGACGACTTCTGAATTGGAACTACCAGTCTTGTCATTCTCTTCCACCATCTGATTCCCATGATATCGCCCGCTTCCTCTATCTGGTTGGAAAGCTGCATCATTGAGTTGATTCCAGCTCTGGATGCAAAAGGCATGTACTTTACAGTGCCTATTAAGACCAAGAGGAAGAATGTTCCATAGAGGCTTGGGATGATTCCCCTCCTTACAGAGAACATTGCAAGGTATATTGCCGAGAAGGCCATTGCAGGCATCAGGTATGGGAAGAAGGCTAGATTATCGACAATTGTAGATAGCTTTGTGCCTCTTGCTCGTACAATGCCATAGCCGGCTAAGAATCCAAATGTACCGGCAGTAAGCGCACAGACGATACTCAGCTTTACTGAGTTTCCGAGTGCTCTCCAGAGAGCTGGGTTTCTGAAGAGTCCTGGCTCTGCGTTTGCAATCTTGTTCTGCTCGCTTGTTCCAATCCAGAACTGTGTTGTGAAGTTGGAGAGCGAATAGTCGCCAGGTCTTAGGATAAGCGACTCGATTGCAAATGAGATGAGAGGAACCAGTGATACGATGACGATCAGAATCAAGAATATGATTGACCATACCGTTCTTGCTCTCTTGAGATTTATATATGCTATATTGCTGCTCTTTCCAGTTATTGTAGTGTAATTCTTTCTTGTTCCCGTGAGTCTCTGGTTGAATGCCAGAATTCCGACTCCGATCAGGATCATCAGCATTGCCATTACATAGCCCTGACCCTTATTTACTCCATTTATTGTTCTATAGAGCTGTGTTGTCAGAACCTGATACCTTACTGGGAGACCCAAGAACGAGGGAACTGCGAATGAGCTCATTGCGCTTGAGAATACCAATAGGAAGGTAGAAAGAATTGCAGGAAGAACCATTGGTATGGTGATCTTGAAGAGAATTCTTGTTCGCTTTGTATTGAGCATCAAAGCTGCCTCTTCGAGGTTTGCATCCATGTTCCTCAATATTCCGCCAATCATGATATATGCAAATGGCGAGTAATGCAGTCCAGTGACAAATGCTATTGGGAAGGCGCCATAGCAGAACCAGTTGGGAAGCGTTATTCCCGTGATTGCAGTGAACATTCCAGTTGTTCCGCCTACAAGTGGATTCTTGAATATGTTCAGCCAAGCAAGCGCTATTGTCCAAGATGGCATTATGTATGGGAAGATGAAGAGTGAGGAGAGCACCTTCTTCCATCTGATATTGGTTCTTGTGATGAACCATGCGAAGGCTCCTCCGAATACCAGTGCGACTAAGCAGGCTCCAAGGCTCGTTACAAGAGAGTTCAGAAGAGGCTTCCAGAAGATGGATAGGGATGATGAGTCTATGAGAACCTTGTACCAATGGTTCATAGTCAGATCCCCATTCGCCTTTCCAAGTCTCATTGCTTCAGCTGGGTGGACCTTTACTGTATCGATAATCATATCGAGCATTGGGAAGAGCGTGAGGTATCCAAGGCAGACCGTCATAATCAAAAGAATTATGTTTTGCGGCTTTTTGAGAAAATTCTTCAGCCTGAAAAATATGGATGCGTCGCTCTTGATTTTTCTTGCTCGAGTTTTAACTGCTTTTGTTTCCAACATTCTAAACTCCGGGAGAGCCCGGAGGCTCTCCCAAAATTGCATTTAATAAGATTTTTTAAGAGTTACATTATCTGTGAGATGAACTCTTCGACTTCTGCTCTGTGAGCTGAGCACCAAACTGGATCCTCAACTACGAGCATCTGTGACCACTCATCGAATGAGATTGGATCTTCTGTGTTTGGAAGGTTTGTGTTTGGAGAGTAGTCGCCAAGGATTGCATATGGTGCCCATCCCTCTGGTGTTGTTGCAAAGTCAATGAAGAGCTTAGCTGCATTGACATGCTTCGAGTTGGATGGAATCTGTGCATATACAGGGTACATAAATCCAGCAAATGGCTCCATGTCGAAGATTACGTCAAGAGCAAGGTCCTTTGCTTCGTTGTTTCTGAACTTGTTGTATGTGAAGAGACCGATAAGCTGGTTGTCCTGTCCCTTTGCACCAACGTTTTCAGCAATTGTTGTATCGCTCTTTCCGAGAACTGCGTTCTGGTAGATGCCCTTGATCCACTCATAGCCAGCGTTCTTGCTGCCTGCTGAGAGGACGATATCCTTTCCATAGAGATCCTTATATGCGTCAGCAAGCTTCTCTGCCCAATCGTCTCTAGTGACCATTGTGAAGAAGTTCATGTTTACTGACTCTGAGAACGGATCCTTGAAGTGGATGAGGTCTTTGTACTGAGGCTCTGTGAGCTGCCATACGTTTGTGATTCCAATGTCGCCCTTCTCTGTGTTGTAAGCGAAGATCTTGTTGCAGAAATCGTATACGAGTGGGTCTACGTACTCAGCTGGATAGAGTCCCTCTTTTCCCTCTGGAACATAGTTGGTTGTGTAGCCAGCCATGATGAGCTCTGGGTATACTCTTGAGCTGTCCTGAGCGAAGATAAGGTCTGCTGCTGCAACATTATTTGCTGCCTCGGTTGAGACCTTGTCAATCATCTCGCTGTCGCTGAGCTGTGTTGAGGTTGTCTTGATGCCATAGGCATTCTCAAAGAGCTCTGCAACTTTAGCTGACCTTGATGAGAAGGTGTATAGGTTGAGCTCGCCCTCTGCCTGGGCTGCCTTGACTAGGTCATCGTGTGACATGGGTGCTGCGCTCTCAGCAGCCGGGGCTGCTTCCTTTGCTCCGCCGGCAAATGCCATTGTGCAGAGTAAGAGTGCTAACATGATTGCAGTAAGTTTTTTCATTTTCCTACAAACTCCTTAATTTTTGATT
This sequence comes from uncultured Spirochaetaceae bacterium, assembly GCA_947630635.1. Lineage (GTDB taxonomy): Bacteria > Spirochaetota > Spirochaetia > Sphaerochaetales > Sphaerochaetaceae > Ornithospirochaeta. The sequence goes on from CANRIJ010000045.1 coordinate 4,913, forward strand.
TTATATGCGTTTTTTTCAAAAGGAAACATTGTTGTTCAAATATGAGCCGAAAAATGCATTTTTTTCAAATGGATTTCGGCATTTGTCCTATGCAATCCGTTATTAAAAAAAGAAATAGGATAAAAGTGCCACTTTGGCTTATTTTGTTGCGCTGTTTTTAGAAAAGAGCCTTTCCTATGACGGTTTTCCGAGTTGAAGAATTATACTACTCATACTAATATTTTAGTTGTTCTGGGGTTTTCTTGTGGATAGCAGCAGAATTCTAATCGAAGATGCTCTTATTGTCCTTGAGAATGAGAGCGTAGTTGGCTCTCTTTTGGTTGATAACGGAAAGATAGCGAGAATAGAGCCTAAAAATAGCGGCTTTTATTCTTTTATAGTCGCGCCCGGCATTGTGGACCTTCATACCCATGGATCTGGCGGATATGACTTCATGGATGGAACGGCTGAGGCAATAGAAGAGGCTGCAAAGAGCCATTTAAGACATGGAACCACAACGCTTCTTCCCACATCTTGCACAACAGACGATGAGGATTTATTTAGATTCTTGGATAATTTCGACAGAGCAAATAGAGAGGGGCTTCCTCATTTGGAGGGAGTGCACCTTGAAGGTCAGTACTTTGCCTATTCTGAGAGGGGCGCACAGGACCCTAGATTCCTAAAGACCCCAAAGAAGGAGCACTGGAGAGAGATCTTAAGGCGGGGCAGAGGAAACATCAGGCGCTGGACTTTGGCTCCTGAGCTTGATGGAGCCATGGAGATGCTTGATGATCTGAAGGGTGAGGGCATTTTGTTTTCAGCAGGACACACTGAGGCAGATTACCAGACTATAAAGGATAGCGTGAAAAGGGGAGTAAGGCTTCTTACCCATTTCTACTCTGGAATGTCATCCATTAGGAGAGTGGATGGCTTTAGGGTCCTTGGAGCAGTTGAGTCAGGGTATTTAATTGATGATTTAAGCGTAGAGCTGATATCTGATGGAAAGCATCTTCCGCCAGAGCTTTTGAGAATGATCTTCAAGCTTAAGGATAAGAGCAGGATAATCTCCTGCACAGATAGCATGAGGGGCGCAGGTATGAAAGAGGGAGTCTATGTCCTAGGACCAAAGGATACAGGGGTAGAGTCTATTGTCGAGGACGGGGTTGCGAAGATGATGGATCATACAGGCTTTGCAGGCTCTGTCGCAACGGGAGAGACGGTTATCAAGACTCTGAGGAACATAGTGGGGCTTGAGCTTCATGAGGTTTTTAGAATCGCTAGCCTTCAGCCTGCAAAGCTTATATCAATCGATGGTAAGACAGGCTCAATCAAAGAGGGAAAAGAGGCAGATCTTATCGTGCTGGATAAGAGCTTGGATGTTCAGAGAGTCTTTGTGTCAGGCAAAGAGAGATACAGGAGGAATTCATGAATATAAGAATCAATATCGCACCAGACTCTGATGAGATGGGAAGAAGGGCAAGTAAGACCATTTCAAGGCTTATCAATAAGGCCATAGAAGAAAAGGGAGAGGCGAGAATTGTGCTATCAACTGGGCAGAGCCAGTTTGAGATGCTTGAGCATCTTATCAATGAGGACGTTGACTGGACCAAGGTCACCATGTTTCACCTTGATGAGTATGTAGATATCCCAGAGACGCATCCAGCTTCTTTCAGAAAGTATCTGAAAGAGAGATTTGTATCAAAGGTCCCACTGAAGGAAGCAAATTTTGTAGAGGGCATCGAAGCGATTCCAGAGCTCTCAAAGAAACTGAGGGAAAAGGAAGTGGACGTAGGCGTCATTGGAATTGGCGAGAATGGTCACATTGCATTTAACGATCCACCCGCAGATTTTAATACTGATGAGGTCTACAAGGTCGTTACTCTTGATGACAGGTGCAGAGCCCAGCAGGTAGGTGAAGGCTGGTTCAAGAGTGTCAGCGAGGTTCCAGAGAAGGCAATTACAATGTGCCCCAAGGCCATCATGGCGGCAAAGCACATAGTCTCAGTTGTGCCTCATAAGGTAAAGAGAGATGCAGTCAAGAAGACCATTTTAGAGAGTGTGAGTCCAAGAGTTCCGGCAACGCTGTTAAAGACTCATCCTGACTGGAGGCTCTTCTTGGATGCAGACTCAGCCCAAGAGCTTTTGGGATTTTGATAGAGTTTCTTAATTTGATCTCAAAAAAGAAAGGCGCTCTTTTGGGCGCCTTTCAATAGATGTTTTAAGATGATCACATTTTAAACGAAGAAGACATATCACCGCCCTTTCTGTGATTCATTGCGTAGATTATTACGAATACTACAACAAGGAGAATTACAGAGAGCGCACTTGCCTGCCCAAGTTTTCCATTTTGAACTGCGTTGTATATCTGGATAGGTACGGTTCTTGTCTTTCCTGAGTAGAGGAGTATCGTAGTAGATAGCTCCTGCAAGAGGGTGGTGAGAGTGAGTATTGACCCGGAAATGATTGCAGGCATTATCAGCGGAACGCTGACTCGCCTGAATGTATAGAACCATGAGGCACCAGCTATCGTGCTTGCCTCTTCTAGTGATGGATTGAGCTGTGTCAGAGACGCAGCTACCGATCTATATACATATGGCGTTCTACGAATCATGTATGAAATAACGATGATGGTATATGTGCCAGTGAGCCTAAGGATGCTATTTCCGCTGAATGCAGATAGGAGCGCGATTGATACTACCGTTCCAGGCAGAATAAAGGGCGCCATAATCGACAGATCCAAGAGTCCTGCTCCCTTCGGCTTCTTTCTCTCGGTTATGTATGCAACCAGCGAGCCAAGCACTGCGCAAAGAAGCGTTGCAAGTATTGATAGATAGAAGGAGTTGAAGAGCTCATGCGATGAGTAGCGAGGAATTCTCGTGTAGTTGGACCAAGTAAAGCCCTCTGGAAGGATTCCAGTCCACTTTTCGAAGAAGCTCATTATGATAATGGTGAACTGAGGAAGAAGTGACAGGATCAAGACGATAAGGCAGAACAAAAAGCCGAGTATCTGGACAACCTTGTTCTCATGCTGCTTAAGCTCGGTGTGAGTTGCGCTTATTGTCTCATACTCATGTCTACTGACAACATACTTCTGAAGCCATAGCACGAAGGCTGTGATTGCCACGTTTACAACGGCAATCGATGAGGCTCCGTTGATATCCATAAAGCCATTGAATTCAAAGTATATCAGCGTTGGCAGTACGTAGTTTGAACCTCCGATTACTGCAGGAATACCGAAATTTCCTATTGCTCTTACGAAAACCAAGAGCGCAGCAGCTCCAAGAGATGGAAGAATAAGCGGGAATGTGATGGTTCTCATGATTCTTCCCCTTCTTGCGCCCATTAGCATTGCAGACTCCTCAAGAAGTGAGTTTGCAGAGGCAAAGGCCCCATAGCTTAGCTGGAATACAAATGGATAGTAGGTAAGGGCCATACAGAAGATCATTCCGAACATTCCCTGTATTTGCGGTATGTTTATATGCAGAAAATGGCTCAAAAAGTACCTGATTACTCCATTTCGTCCAAGGAGGATAATCCACGTGAAGGCTCCAACGAAGGATGGCATGATTATCGGGAGTATACCAAGCGAGAGTATAAGCTTTTTTCCCGGAATCTTGACCCTTGCCACTATGTAGCCCATTGGAACGCCTATGAGTATGCAGAGTCCGGTAACAGAGAGAGACACTATAAATGAGTTCAGAAGACTCTTTCTGTAGAGGTTGCTCGTGAAAAACTCCTTGAATCCTGCCAAGCTGAAATGCGAGTAGGAAAAATCATCTGTCGGTGCCATGAAGGCTCTTATCAGAGTCGATGCCATTGGATAGAGAAGGAAGATGGCTAAGAAGATCATGGGGATTGCAAATACTATGTACTGCGTTAAGTCCTTTTGGAAGAATCTTCTCAGCTTGCTCTTTTCCTGGGTTCCCGAAAGCGAATAGGTCTTAGTGGGCTTTATCATAGTTCTCTCCCATCTGGCGAGAAGAGCGAGATCTTATCCTCTTTCATATAGACCTCAATCTCATCGCCCTCTTTAACGTCCTTTTGAAGACTATCCATATCGATTTCGAAGTTGATTTTTGAAATCTCTGGAGGCATCTCAATCTCATATCTGACAAAGGAGCCGAGGTGCTGGATAATCTTAACTGTGCCTCGAATGGAGTTGTTGCTTTTCTCTTTGGATATGTAGAGCTGCTCCGGTCTTCCTCCGATAAGAACTATATCGCCCTTTGATGGGTCTTCAAGGTGGACCCTAGAACGTGGGACTCTGACAGTTATTTCGGTGGTATCGACTTTGGCCTCTGCAAATTCATCAGTTACGCTTACTAGGCTTCCATTGTAGAAGTTCATCTTTCCGATGAAGTTCGATACAAAGGCATTCTGCGGCGATGAATACAAATCGTCAGAGGTTCCAATCTGCTCGACAACGCCCTTTCTCAGAACTGCAAGCCTATCGCCAACGGCCATAGCCTCTTCCTGATCGTGGGTTACGAATATGGTTGTTATATTTGTCTGTTTCTGGATTCTCCTGATCTCAGCTCTCATATATCTTCTCAGCTTCGCATCAAGGTTCGCCAGTGGCTCATCCAATAGTAGTACATCAGGATCATACACCAAAGCCCTGGCTATTGCTACTCTCTGCTGCTGACCTCCCGATAGAGCAGTTGGAGATGGATTTCTCTTCAGCTCTTCCTGAAGTCCTACAAGCTCCATTACCTCGGTTACCTTTTTCTTGACTATGTCTTTTGGAACCTTTCTCACTCTTAGCCCATAGGCCACGTTTTCGAAGATGGTCATATGCGGGTAGAGTGCAAATGACTGGAATACCATTCCGATATTTCTTCTGTAGGGTGGAATTGTAGATATATCCACATCACCGTAAAACATCTTTCCAGACGAGATTGTCTCAAGTCCTGCAGTTGCTCTCAAAAGCGTGGTCTTTCCGCAGCCGGAGGGACCTACGAGGCAGAAGAGCTCTCCTGGCTCTATTGTGAAGCTCACGTCTTTTAGGGCATGAACTGGGTTTTTGCCCTTTTCATCGTATATCTTGTTTACATTCTGATAGGTAACGCTCTTACTCATTTTTCACCCTCTGAAAAAATATAAAAAGAGCTGCCGACTAAGGCAGCTCTCCCTAATCGTACTCTAATTTTACAAGAGTGCGTTAAACTGAGCTACGAGATCCTTCTTGATTTCAGCAGCCTCGTTTGCGTCGTATACAAAGAACTTCATCTCATCAAGTGATGGGAGTCCCTCTGGTCCTGGAACCTCAGAGGAGGCAACTCTTCTGTTGCATTCGTCTCTGACTACCCAGAAGGCATCTGCGCTTGTCATAAAGTCGATAAACTTCTTGGCTGCGTCTGGATGCTGAGCATTTGCGATTATTGCAGAGCCCTCGATTCTTCTGCCAGTTCCCTCTTCAGGAAGAACGTAGGCAACCGGATCTCCTGCGCTAAGCTTATTTGCGATGTTGTTCTCGCCGGTAACTGTGATTGCGTACTCTCCTCTTGCAACTGAGTCAGGACCAGCTGTTGAAGATGCAACATATGTTGTATTTGCAACGACGTCCTTTACGAAATCCATTCCATAGAGCTTATACATCTGATAGAGCTGTGCATAAGCAGAGCCTGAGGAGGCAGGGTTTGCAAGAACGATCTCGCCCTTGTACTTTGGATCTGCAAGGTCCTTCCAGGACTTTGGAGCCTCATCTTCTGAGAGAAGGTCTGTATTGTACATGATTGCCTGGAGTGGCATTGATGTTCCGTAGTATTTGGGAGCATCTACAGAGTGCTGGTCTTTGTTTGCAGGGTCGAATTGAGCGTCATTTGCTGATACATATGGCTCGAGCATGTCATAGACCTGGTCAAGGTTCTCGGAAGCGAGCAGAAGAATAACGTCTCCC
>CANRIJ010000046.1 GCA_947630635.1 uncultured Spirochaetaceae bacterium
GGGCGATCCCGGCCACTACATGGGCAACGCCGAAATCGAGATTCCTGAAAATACTTCCAGGTCAAATAACAAAGTTATTAAGAGGGGGGCAACCCCCTCTAAATCTTATTTAGGAGCGTTTTTATGAAACGAGTATTGCTAAGCTTAACTATGGTGGCTTTTGCCCTATCCATGGCTTTTTGCGGTGGTGCAAAAGAATCGGGCACTGACAATTCACTTCAGAAAGTTTTAGACAAGGGCGTCTTTGTTCTTGGTCTTGATGATTCATTCCCGCCGATGGGATTTAGAGATGAAAACGGCGAAATAGTCGGATTTGATATAGATACAGCAAGAGAAGTCTGCAATAGACTTGGCGTTGAGCTTGTTGCACAGCCTATAGATTGGTCTGCTAAAGAGCAGGAGCTTGCAACTGGTCAGATAGACTGTATCTGGAATGGCTTCACAATTACTGACGAGAGACTTGATTCTCTTACTTTCTCAGATCCATATGTTGAGAATGCTCAGGTTGCAGTAGTCAACTCATCATCTCCCTACTATACGCTTAGCGATCTTGCGGGAAAGACTGTTGGTGTCCAGGCAGGCTCATCTGCAGAGGATGCAATTGATGATACCGAGGGCTTCAGGGATTCTCTTAAGGAAGTCGTGGAGTTCAGAGAAAACCTGACTGCGCTAATGGACCTTGAAATCGGCGGAGTGGATGCCGTGATCATGGACCTCCTTGTTGCAAATGACAATATCCAGAGATCTGGCAAGGACTTCAGAATTCTTGATGAGGGACTTGCTGATGAGGCCTATGGCATTGGCTTCAGAAAGGGAGACATTGCTCTTAGAGATGCCGTTCAGAATGCGCTTAACGAGATGGCAAAAGACGGTTCACTTGCAGAGATTGCAACCAAGTGGTTTGGTGCAGATATCACAGTCGTAGGTAAATAGGAATGCAACTTTTGCTGCAGCTCTTAAAGGGTACGGGAGTTACCTTAGAGGTATTCTCCCTTACCCTAATTTTTTCGCTTCCTCTTGGCTTTGTAGTATGCGCTGGGAGGATGACGAGGATTCTTCCCATTAGATGGATTGTGGATCTCTACATTCAGATAATGAGAGGCACTCCGCTACTTCTGCAGCTTCTCTTTTTCTATTTTGCCCCCTTTTATATCTTTGGCGCTTCGCTTCCCAGATTCTGGGCGGCAATTCTTGCTTTCACACTCAATTATTCGGCCTATTTTGCTGAGATATATCGCTCTGGAATGCAGGCAATTGAGGTAGGACAGTATGAGGCATCAAAGGTATTGGGCTTTACAAAGGCCTATACTTTTTTCCACATTGTGCTTCCGCAGGTTATAAAGAACATTATTCCAGCAATTGGAAATGAGGTTATAACCCTCGTAAAGGATACGGCTCTTGCATCGACTATTGGAGTCATAGAGCTCTTCAGAATAGCTCAGACTGCCTCTTCAAGGGAGTTCTCTACTATTCCTATCTTTGTTGCGGGTGTCTTCTATTTCATAATGAACTATGTTGTCTCTAAGATATTCGATGTGGTTGAGAAGAGGATGGCTTATTACAGATGATCAAGGCAGAGCATATTTCGAAGTCCTTTGGAGACAATGTAGTTCTTACAGATATTTCATTCGAGCTCAAAAAGGGCCAGGTGCTATCTATAATAGGGCCCTCAGGATCGGGAAAATCGACTCTCCTGAGAATAATAACCCAGCTTGAGAGAGCAGATAATGGCACACTCAATATAGATGGCGACTATCTATTTAAGTCAAATGGAGAGAGGGCCGAGTACACAGGCTCAAAAAAAGCGAGGGAGATTGGCCTTAAAGTTGGGCTTGTTTTCCAGAGCTTCAATCTTTTTCCCCATTACACGGTTTTGAAGAATATAACTGCAGCCCAGCGCGCTGTTCTAAAGAGAAGCAAAGAGGAGAGCGAGGAGAAGGCAATAGTGCTACTGAGGAAGATGAGCCTTGAGGACAAGGCGCATTCATATCCTTTTGAGCTCTCTGGTGGCCAGAAGCAGAGAGTCTCAATTGCTAGGGCACTAGCCCTTGATCCAGAAGTCCTTTTCTTTGATGAGCCGACAAGCGCTCTCGATCCCGAGCTTACCCGTGAGATCCTGAAAGTCATAAGAGACCTCTCGGAGGAGAATATGACTATGGCGGTTGTCACTCATGAGATGGCCTTTGCCAAGGGAATCAGCGATTGGGCTATTTTTATGGATAAGGGAGTAATAGTGGAAGAGGGTTCTCCAGCTGAGCTCTTTGATTCTCCAAAGGAAGATAGAACCAGGCGCTTTATCAAATCGTTTGAGGAATAGAAAAGCAGGGGCGTTTCAAAACCCTTGGCCTTGGAACACCCCTACAGAAAAATGTGTGAGAAACAAGATGAAAACAGCTATTTGTCTTTTTTCATGTTTAGCTTTCCCTCTCTCCAGCCTTGCGGCAGTAGTCCCTGACGACTATTCCCTTCCTCCTAACGTAGATTGGTGTCTCTGAGAACTCAGAACTCTTTTTAGCGCAAAATTCGCGTGCGTTCTTCTCATCGATTTTCAAGGTATTCTTCTGCATAGCCACCTACAGGATTTACTGGAGATATGGGTTAAACCCACACTTATTCTTATTGATAAATCTCAATTTTGAAAAATAAAAAATTCGCCAGTTTATATTTAGTCTGTTTTATTTCTTTTTTGGTCGTTTTAGTTTAATTTACCGATTTACTTTATTTATTAAACTGGTTTTCTTAATTGAATATGCCTCTGCTCTTCTCTTTTTTCTCTGGACGCTCCTTGAGCATTGAGGCAATAAAGAGGGCAAAGAGCGCGCTTACTGCTATTGAGAGGATCCACATAAGGACACGGTTGCAGTTTTTTCTTTTTATCATGTGTCTGACATAGAAGAGGGTCAGGTATAGGTTTGTTATTATGTTTACGCTTTCATAGAGAACTAGCTCTAAGTGCTGTTCAGATATTTTCAGGTTCTCTGGAAGGTATGGGAAGAGGGCAAAGATCAAAAGAGAAAGCAAAATCAGCATTACAGAGTATATTGAGAATACCCATATGATCTTTGTTCTCTCTTTCATAAGCTAAAGAGTAGTTGAACTTTGGATAACTCGCAAGTTGATGTTCTCTTTTTACTAGAGCAGAATCTTCATATGGACATCAGAGTAAGACCCCAAGACTCGATTATGGATATTCTCTCAAGCTCCCCCTCTGGGCCTATCAGGCTCTATTTGGAGAGGGGAGTCTATAGGGAGAAGCTCTTTATAAATCGTGATGATGTCTCCCTCATTGGAGAGGATGGTGTGCTTATCCTCTGGGATGACAATAGGCACCTTCTTGAGAATGGAAGGATCTTCTCAACTGGCGATAGCGCGACAGTTACAATAGGCTCATCCTCCTTTTATGCGGAGAATGTGATCTTCAAAAATAGCTTTGACTACTATGGGATGAAAAGACGAATCAGAGATGAGAATAGAGATGATCTCTTTACCCAAGCGGTAAGCGTTAGAATTCTCTCTACCTCACTCTCTAGCCATTTTAGAAAATGCGCTTTTCGCTCCTATCAAGACACGCTCTACATAGAGGGCAGATCATCTCTATTTGAAAACTGCACTGTAGAGGGGGCAGTTGACTATGTATTTGGTATGGGGGAGGCCCTCTTCAAGTCCTCTTATTTCATATCCCTTGATAGTGGAATAGTTATTGCGCCATCAACAAAGATAGGCGATGATGCTGGCTTTGTCTTTGACTCTTGCGTCTTTTCTGCATCTGACGGAGTTGAGAGAAATAGTGTTTCTCTCTTAAGGGGCTGGCATCCCTCTGGTGCATTAAACAGGAGCCCAAAATGCATTTTTATCAATCCAGTCTTTCATGGTGCTATAAATAAAGAGCTCTTTGGGAATATGAAATCAAGACGCCCAGATGGAACAGAGCATCTCTGGGTTGGAAGAGAGGAGAGATTCTCGGTTTTGAATCCCGTCTTTTTAGATTAGGCCTATTCTCTTTGCTTTATCCTTGGTTCCTGTCAGTTCAAAGATGTTGTTCTTGAAGATGAAGAACCAGTCAGAGAACTTCATCTCCATCTCTTCCGCCTTAGTATTTTCAATGACATATGAGGTGTCAGTATCAGCTTCATAGTCTTCTGGAAGGAAGGCCCTCAGCGGCCATTTATAGAGCTCTAGCCTCTCTTCGATTATGCTCTCCTCTTCATCGTTTAAGAGAGGAAAGAAGTCTATTTGGGTTATTTCCTCTACATCATCCACGCTCATGGCATATTCAGCTATTGATTTATTGCTTTTCTCATTTGGGATAATGAATCCAATTGCCTTAATCTCGGGCTCATTGTAATCGAGAATCACCTTATAGAAGTTCTTTGGAACTGCAACCTCATTTACTCCGATTGTCTCATATGGGCCATCTGTCAGTACCGGTCCGGTTACTACATAGACACTCTCATTCTCAAGGGCCATTGCTCTTACTGCATCTTCCAGATCTGCCCATATGCCTTTATTGAATGATGGGTTTTGAGGCGTCATGTTAGACAGGTAGAATGTCTCGCTCATGGCCTCCTCTGACCATTTGAAGTCTGCTGCCGGAGCAAGGTGGCCTCTGTCATATCCGCTCTTTCTGTAGTCTTCTAGGATAGCAGACCCTGTTGATACATATGGGTCTTGCCTGAATGCGTCTTTTCTCTCTACGCTTCCGAAAAGCTCGTCTTTTGTAAGCTCATAGCCAACCCAGATGGGAACTTCATACTCCTCGCTATATGAGAGTGTGTATCCAGTGTGCTCTATAATCTCGCCATTAAATGGGTCCGAGGGTATTTCAAGGCCCTCTATTCTCTCTCTCTTATCCCATCTTGAGTAGTCGTTACGGTAGTACTCCTCCTCAGTTGGAGTCATGTAGCATAGGATTATAAAGACTGCTACGACTATAAGAACTATAAATAGGAGTGTGTATAAGAGACTCCAGCTCTTATGCTTCTGTGCCTTCGCTTTTTTCTTCATTTCTTACTAGAAGGCTCTTTTTTCTTCTCTTGACTATGTATGAGAAGGCGAAAATAATAGCGAAGACCACAACTGTCTCAATAAGGGTGAGTATTGGGCTATTTAGGGTATTTGTGTTTATGAAGATTGGAGCAGATGGAAGGGCTCCATTTGGATAATTCACTATATACGCGATAAAGAGATTATTTGCCGCATGCATGGCAATTGGGGCCTCAAAGCCTCCTGTGTATATGGAGAGCGCCATTGCGAGGGCACCCCATAGTACGTAGTAGATCATTGCCAAAATAGAGTCACTGTTCATTCTGATCTCTTGATTGGCAAGGTGCGGAATAAGAAACAGGACTCCAGATACGAGAATAATCGGAAGGGAACCTAGAAGGGTCTTTGGAGGATTGTTTTTATAGATGATTCTGAGTGGTAGCACTCTATATATGACCTCTTCGACTATAGACTGCATTGGAATCAGTATCAGTATCGGCAAGAACATCATGAGCTTTTCTTTAAGCGTTGAAGGCGATAGCTCTATATCTCTTATTCCAATCAGGGAGAAGATTCCCTCTGCCAAAAAGTAAATTGCAAATACAAGAAAGGCAAATCTGAGGTTGAGCTTGTCTCTTTCTCCGGTTATCAGCTTTCTGATTTTTGTCCTCAGAAGAAAGTTCGATGACAGTAAGAGGGCGATGAATGTCAGAAGGTATGGCGCAATGACAATAAAGAAATCAAAGAGAAGCGAGTAGGGCTCCTCTTTTGCAATATCAAGAGAGTAGATTCCAAATGAAAGCATTGGGCCAAAGTTCAGCTGGCATACAATTAGAAGCAGTATGACAATAGCGCCAAAGACTGATGGAAAATCACCCTTACCATATTCCCACTTGGTTTTCGCCATAATCTGACTCTAGCATTTACCGATGTTTTTAAAAATGGCAAAAGAGTCTCTTTTTGGCTTTCTATTATGCAATATTTTCCCTCTCTGCCTTATAATGACTGAGTGCACACCCAAATCAAAGATCGCGTCTTCAAGGCCCTTGATGATAAAAAGCGTGTTGTCTTTCCAAATGAAGAGGCAAAGAGGCGTTTTCTCTCTTTTTATGTGAGAGAGAAAAAGAGGCCTATTCTAGAGAGCTCTGGGATTGCATTTGACGCTCTTTATGATGAGATTCTAATCAAAGACAAGAAGAGCCGCATGGTGGAGGAGGTAGAGCGTCTTCTATTCTCGTTTTCGCTTTTGGATCGCATTGGCAGTTCTCTATCGTCTTTTTATAGAAGAGAGTATCCCTATTTAGCTGAGCATAGCGCAAGGTATATTTCCTCGCTTCTTCCAAGCTTAAAGAGCATAGTCGACAAAATGTCATTTAGTAGCAATAGCTCAATCTACTCTGAGCTTATTTTGATCTATAGAGAGTATGTCTCATTTCTGGAGAAAAACTCTCTCTATGAGAGGTCATATTTAGACGTTGATATAGAAAAGGCGAAGAATGACATTTTTCTCCTTCCCTATTCAAATCCTGTTGAGGCCTACGTTTTCCTAACTCGTCCAGAGTTTAAAGATCTAAATGTCATCGATAGCGCTGAGAGCCACCCAACTCTTACTGCATTCAATAACGAGAGAATAGAGGTCAGAGAGCTCTTTTTGAAGCTCAGAGAGCTTCTTGATGGAGGGCTATATACCGATGAGATAGCAATAAGCGCGGTAGATGTAGATAGACTCCGCCCCATTCTGGAGAGGGAGAGCCTCTTATTTGATGTTCCGCTCTCTTTTGTTGGCGGAGAGAGCCTTAAAAGCCAATTTCCTGGAAAGCTGATAACCTCGCTTATTGATATATATGATAATAATTACAGGATTAAAGACCTAAAGGCATTTTTTCTGGACCCTGAATTCAAATTCGAAAATAGGAGTGCTCTTAGATCCTTTATCGACAAGGCCATTCGCTTCAATATTACAGGAGCACCCTCTAGAGAGGGCATAAAAAGAGGTCAGAAAGACAGATATAGAGAGATAAAGAGCATCTTTGACTACTCTCGCTTCAGAGATGCTCTTGATAATCTGATGAATGAGAATCGAGAGAACGAGATTATAAAGAGGCTGCAGATTCTGCTTTCAAATCTCTTCGGCTCCTATAGATTTGAGGATGATGAAAAAAAGAGCGCCTCTTTCTCATTCTTTCAGGATCGATTGGAGGAGAGCCTTGAGAGAGTGGCAGAGCTCAGAAAGAGCGGCATTAAGAGAGATAAGAAGCTATTTGCAATTCTCTCGAATATGATACTCTCCCATCGATATGTGGAGCGTGATAAAAAAGAGGGAATCTCTGTCTATCCCTATAGTCTTGGCTATGCTTCGCCTTATAGGCATCACTTTGTTATAAATCTCTCCGAGAAGGGGGCTAAGACAACTGTTGGCCACTCCTCTCTCTTTAATGAGTACATACAGCAGTATATAAAGGACGGAGAGAGGGATATCAGCCAGAAGATAATCGACTCATATGAGAGCGTAAATGAGGATGTCTCCCTTTACTTTGCATATAGAACATCAGAGGGTGAGGAGCTCCCGCTTTCTATTCTGATGAATAGCATAGAGGATGGGAAAATAGACCTGGTTGATAGCTATCAAGAGGAGGAGAAAGAGGATGAAGAGAGGCGAGGCAGTGTATATCCTCTCCAGGCTTTAAGCCATAAGGCTCTAAATCTCTCTTCTCCGGACTTTGATAGAAAGGGCGTGGAGATAGAGCACCCGACAATATCCTATTCTGCTCTCAAAGACTATAAAGAGTGTCACTTCAAATATATCTTGAAGAGAATATATAAGCTCAAAGAACTCTATTTTTTCTCAGAGGAAAACAATTTGGAGCTTGGAACGAGAATGCATTCAATATGCGAAAGGTATTTCAGATACAGAAGAGAGAATGAAGATAAGAGCATCTCTGACTTCTTTGAGGAGGAGATGTCTCTCTGGATGGATGGAAAGCGTTTTCTCTACGACAGAAAGATGGGCAGAGAAGAGACAGTCGATATGGAATCTGGGGCAAATATTCCATCTTCCTCAGACATTGCATTCATTAGGAGCGTCTATCTTAAGGGACTTAAGAGCTTGGTGTCTAAAATAGAGGATGAGGCTCCGGTAGGTCCTGAGGACCTTTTAGAGAGTGACATGAAGCTTGATTTTTCAGAGTATGCTCTCACTGGAAAAGAGGATAGGATCGCAAGGCTCAAAGATGGCTCTGGATATGTCTTCTTTGACTACAAGCTATCTAAGAATAAGAGCGTTGATGAGAATCAGTTTCTTGTCTATAAGCTTCTCTTTGGAAAAGAGAGGGAGGCAATTGCAAAATTCGCATTCATCAAAGAGGGAAAAGAATCGAAGGAAATATCTCTTAAGGACACATCGCAGATTGAGAGTGACCTGAGCGATATGGCCAGTGGCTTAAAAGAGGGCGATTGGTCGCTTTCAAGCGATATAGCCCTTTGCAGAGAGTGCCCATATAAGGGCATTTGCCGTAGGGGGATAAGCCCAAGATGAGTGCTATTGACAGAATTCTGGAACTTGAGGGCAGAAGGCTCTCAGATGAGCAGAGAGCTGCTGTTGAGAGCAGAGTCGCAACAATAGTCTCTGCCGGAGCAGGGTCTGGAAAGACGACGGTTCTCTCATATAGATTTCTGGATTTGATACTCTCGGGCGAGGCTCACTCTGATGAGATTCTGACTCTTACCTTTACAAAGAAGGCTGCCTTTGAGATGTTCACCAGGATCAGAGGTCTTCTTGAGATTGGCAAGGAGGATGGAAACGAGATTCTGAAGAATGAGCTTGAGAATTATTTTCCGCGCTCTCAGATATCCACAATGGACTCCTTTTGGGCGACAATCGCTCGCTCAGCATCCCTTTCTTATGGAATTGCAGAGAACTTTGAGATTCTAAGCGACCAGAATGAGGATGATTTTTACCATATGGCTATCGAGGAGGTAGTCGGGGAGGCGAGAGATAGGGTAAGAGAGGGCTTTGATATTCTAAGCGAGATAAAGAAGAGGTCTGAGCTTGATAAGGAGCTCGTTCATCTCTTAAAAGGACTCAATATATTTTCTCTAAACACTGCAGAGGATCAAAAGAGAGTCTATTCTGACTTTATCGATGAAACAAAGAATTCTATTTCCTGGGATAACCGCTTTAGTATTCTAATGGATGCACTTGAAAATCTAGAGAATACGATTGATGTAAATCGCGATGCACTAAATAAGCTCTCAAAAGACGACTCTAAGAGAATAGATAGAGCCTTTGGCGAATATGATTTCTATAAAGAGTCTTATTTGGCCATAGAGAAGGGCGATCTTCAGTCGCTTAGGATTATGGAGGATGTTCAGGTCTTTGGGATTGATTCAAGAAGGACAAAAGCTGCGCAGAGACTTGGCACTGCAATAGATAAATACAATAACGCACTCTTGGATTTTAAGAGCATAGCCTCCCTCGAGGATAGCGAAGAAGAGCGATATAGCGTCTCTCTATTTATTGAGGCGCTTTTAAAGAGAGTGAACGAGGAAAAGAGAAAGAGAAGCCTTCTGACATATGGCGATATAGCAGAGCTTAGCAAGCGCATTTTAACTGACAATGAGGAGATCCGCTCTTATTTTTCATCACGATTCAAGTGGATAATGGTTGATGAGTTTCAGGATGACAATAGCCTGCAGAGGGATATTCTCCTTCTTCTTGCGACTAAGAGAGGCTATGACCCAGATGATACTCTGAAAAGAAGAGTGGATGGCAAAAAGCTCTTCTTTGTAGGCGATGATAAGCAGTCAATCTATCGTTTTAGGGGTGCAGATGTATCTGTCTTCAATTCTCTGAGGCCAACAGTTGTAAAAGAGCTCTCTGGTCAATTTTTAAGACTCTCTGCAAACTACAGATCAAGCTCTAAGATTATCAGTCATGTAAATAGGTATGTTGAGGCTCTCTTTGGAAATAAAGAGGACGAAAAAGAGGAAGAAGAGGACAAATACTCTTATTTTGAATATCTTATCGATGACTATAGCGAAGAGTATAAGACAGCTGCTGCAAAGAGTGTTCCTTCTGATAATAAAAGCGGTTCTGATCATTCGCGTATCCTCTTTTCGTCTCTCAAAAAGACCAATAAGGATGATAAGGGGGAGGACGATGCAGAGCCAGCTGACTCTGAGGCGGAATATATCGCAGAGACTATTGAGAGGGCTGTTTCAACAGATGATTTTCTAATTAGGCGAAATGGGACTTTAGAGAGGCCAGTTTATAGCGATATCGCAGTCCTATTTGCAAATAATGTCAATCAGCCATACATTGAGAGGGCACTTAAAAGGCACTCTATTCCCTTTAAGGCTCCTAAGACAAGCTCTGCCACGAGAGGATCTGTAGTCTTTGATATAGTCTCTTTTCTGTCTTTGGAAGTCTATCCAGATGATAGCATTGCATACTTGAGTGTGCTCTCTTCCCCAATGGTGCGTCTCTCATCCAGCGCTCTTATATCTGTGCTCAATAGGGAGGACAGGTCTATTTGTCTTAAGGCATCAGATTATGCTCTTACGGGAGAAGATGAAGTGCATTATGAGGCTCTCCGCTCTCTATATGCCGAGGAAAAAGACCTCTTGGAGAAGGGA
>CANRIJ010000047.1 GCA_947630635.1 uncultured Spirochaetaceae bacterium
CTCCTCGATGGCATCGGCGAGGGGGGTGAAGTCGTAACAAGGTAGCCGTACCGGAAGGTGCGGCTGGATCACCTCCTTTCTGGTGAAGAAAGGGCCTTAAAGGCAAATTAATACAAGGCTACCTATCTATTTTCTTTCTTCTCTTCTTTAATCTGTCAAAAGACATTGATTTATTTAAATGGGACTGTAGCTCAGGTGGTTAGAGCGCGTGCCTGATAAGCACGAGGTCACAAGTTCAAGTCTTGTCAGTCCCATTGAGATTTTTCTGAATACTGAGCGAAGGAAGAATATAGCCATTCACAGAGAGTGGCCAGCATGAAAGAGAGAATGGCATGGCCAAGCGATGAATGGGCCCATGGGCGGATGCCTGGGGGCTGCCAGGCGATGAAGGACGCGGCAAGCCGCGATAGTCCGGGGGTAGGAGCCGACATCCGACGATCCCCGGGTCTCCGAATGGGGCAACCCGCCGCGGGAGGCCGCGGCGCCCGCGCCTGAACGCATAGGGCGCGGAGCGGAAGACGCAGGGAAGTGAACCATCTGAGTACCTGCAGGAGAGGAAATCAAGAGAGACTCCCCGAGTAGCGGCGAGCGAAAGGGGAATAGCCCAAACCGCGGGGCAGGCCCCCGCGGGGTTGCAGGGCGCCGCCGGGGAGACCGGCCGAGGACGCGAGGGAAGGGGAACGCGCTGGGAAGCGCGGCCGGAGAGGGCGATGGCCCCGTACCCGAATCCCGAGCTCCCGGCTTGGCGGCGCGCCTGAGTACGGCGGGGCACGGGAAACCCCGCCGGAAGCAGGGTCGACCACGATCCAAGGCTAAGCACTCGGCAGCCACCGATAGCGAACAGTACCGCGAGGGAAAGGTGAAAAGAACCCCGGGAGGGGAGTGAAAGAGAGCCTGAAACCATGGGCCCGCAAGCGGTCAGAGCGCCGAGAGGCGTGATGGCGTGCCTTTTGTAGAATGAGCCTGCGAGTTGCGGCGGGCGGCGAGGTTAAGCCCCTCAGGGGCGGAGCCGAAGGGAAGCCGAGTCCGAAATGGGCGACAGTCGCCCGCCGCAGACCCGAAGCCATGCGATCTACCCACGGCCAGGGCGAGGCGCCGGTAAGGCGGCGTGGAGGCCCGAACCTAAGTCCGCTGCAAAGGGCTGGGATGAGCTGCGGGTAGGGGCGAAAGACCAATCAGGCATGGAGATAGCTGGCACTCCCCGAAATAGCTTTAGGGCTAGCGCCCCGTGCTCCGCTGCGGAGGTAAAGCGCTGGATGGATGCGGGCCCGTCGCTGGGTGCCAAGTCCAACCAAACTCAGAATGCCGCAGCGCCAGAGCGGGGCAGTCAGGCCGCGGCTGATAAGGGCCGCGGCCGAGAGGGAAACAGCCCAGAGCGACAGCCAAGGCCCCAAAGGCGCGCCGAGTGGGAAAGGAGGTCCGGGTGCCGTGACAGCCAGGAGGTTGGCTCAGAGGCAGCCACGCCTTGAAAGAGTGCGTAACAGCTCACTGGCCGAGTACCCGGGCGCCGACAATTCATCGGGGCTAAGCGCGCCGCCGAAGCTTCGCCAGGCGGTATTCTACCGCTCTGGGTAGGGGAGCATTGCGCCGCGGGCGAAGCGGGGGCGGGAGCCCCCGTGGACGCTGCGCAAGAGAGAATGCAGGCATGAGTAGCGTGAAGAGGGGTGGGATCCCCCTCCGCCGGAAGCCCGAGGTTTCCAGGGTTAAGTCAGTCTGCCCGGGGGTCAGGCGGCCCCTAAGGCGAGGGCGAAGGCCGCAGCCGATGGGAAGCCGGTCAACATTCCGGCCCCCGCCGCGCCTGCGACGGCGCGAAGCGCGCGGGGAGCCCCGCCGGGGAGTCGGTTTTCCCCGGCGAAGGCGCGAGCCGAGGAGGGCCGGAGAGAACGGCCCGAGGCGAGCGCAGAGGGACCGCGGCCACGGCCGCGGGAAGCGGGGCGACTCGGGCGCCGGGAAAGAGCGCATAAGCGACAGGGCGCGGCGGACCGTACCGAAGACCGACACTGGTGGGCTGGCAGAGGATGCCAAGGCGCACGGGAGAGCTCGCGCTAAGGAACTCGGCAAAACGCATGCGTAACTTCGGGAGAAGCATGGCCGGGGAGGCCCGGCCGCAGCGAAACGGCCCATGCAACTGTTTACCAAAAACACAGGCCCATGCGAACCCCAACGGGAGGTATATGGGCTGACGCCTGCCCGGTGCCGGAAGGTCAAGGGGAGCGGTCAGGAGACGAAGCCGCGAACTCAAGCCCCGGTAAACGGCGGCCGTAACTATAACGGTCCTAAGGTAGCGAAATTCCTTGTCGGGCAAGTTCCGACCCGCACGAATGGTGCAATGACATGGGCGCTGTCTCAGCGCGAGGCCCGGCGAAATTGAAGTCCAGGTGAGGATGCCTGGCAGCTGCAGTCAGACGGAGAGACCCCGTGAACCTTTACTCCAGCCCGGCGCTGGCATCTGTGCCGGCACGTGTAGCATAGGCGGGAGGCTGAGACCCGCGGGCGCAAGCCTGCGGCGAGCCGGCGGTGAAATACCGCCCCTGCCGGCCCAGGCGCCTAACGGGCCCCGTCATCCGGGGCGCGGACAGCGCCAGGCGGGGAGTTTGACTGGGGCGGTCGCCTCCAAAAGGGCAACGGAGGCGCGCGAAGGTCCCCTTAGGGCGGTTGGGAACCGCCCGGAAAGCGCAAGGGCACAAGGGGGCCTGACTGCGAGGCGGACAGGCCGAGCAGGCGCGAAAGCGGGTCCTAGTGATCTGGCGGTGGCAAGTGGAAGCGCCGTCACCTAACGGATAAAAGGTACTCCGGGGATAACAGGCTGATCCTGCCCAAGAGTTCACATCGACGGCAGGGTTTGGCACCTCGATGTCGGCTCATCGCATCCTGGGGCTGGAGCAGGTCCCAAGGGTTTGGCTGTTCGCCAATCAAAGCGGTACGCGAGCTGGGTTCAGAACGTCGTGAGACAGTTCGGTCCCTATCTGCTGCAGCCGCCGGATGCCTGAGGGGAGCCGCCTTCAGTACGAGAGGACCGAGGCGGACGGACCTCCGGTGCACCGGCTGCCGCGCCAGCGGCACGGCCGGGTAGCCGCGTCCGGGCGGGATAACCGCTGAGGGCATCTAAGCGGGAAGCCCTCCCCAAGATGAGGCATCCCAGGGGGAAAGCCCCCTGAAGGAGCCGGGAAGACCACCCGGTTGGCAGGGCGGGGGTGCAAGCGCGGCAACGCGCTCAGCCCACCGCTGCTGATACTCCGAGAGGCTTGGCCATGCCATCCCCTCTTCCATCATTCCAGCGGCCCGCGCGGACAGGCGGGCCGGCGGCGGCCATGGCGGCGCGGAAATGCACGTTCCCATCCCGAACACGAAGGCAAAACGCGCCAGCGCCGATGGTACTGGGACGCCCGGGAGAGCAGGGCGCCGCCGCCTTCCCTCTTTTTTCAGATCCCCCCTTCATAGGGGGTTTTTTTTATTCTGCTTTCTTTTCTTTTTATGTGTTTTATTAAACAACACACCAAAAAGTTGTATAGTCAATTTCGTATGAAAGTAAGGAACGAAAAGGTAAGGAACATTGCCATTATTGCTCACGTTGATCATGGAAAGACAACACTTGTAGATGCGCTTTTTAAGCAAAGCGGCTTAGTTTTCAAGAATAGCGGAGAGAGAATAATGGATAGCGGTGAGCTCGAGAGAGAAAGGGGCATCACCATCAGCGCTAAAAACTGCGCTATCAATTGGAATGGGGTAAAGATCAATATTATTGATACTCCGGGTCATGCTGATTTTGGCGGAGAGGTTGAGAGAGGACTCAGCATGGTAGATGGGGTAGTGCTTCTGGTAGATGCCGCAGAGGGGCCCCTTCCACAGACGAGATTTGTTCTTGAGAAGGCAATAAAGCTAAGTCTTCCAGTAATTGTAGTAATCAATAAGATAGATCGCCAGGATAGTAGGGCAAATGAGGTTCTAGAAGAGGTATATGATTTGTTATTGGAGCTCTCATCAGATGATAGCGTGCTTGAGGTCCCAGTCTTCTTCTCCAATGGAAGAGAGGGAGTATGCGGGACATCACTTGATGATATCGGACCTAATATGCATCCGCTCTTGGATAAGATAGTCGAGTATATACCCTCTCCAGAATATGACGATGAGGAGCCCTTCCAGATGCTGGTATCAGACCTTTCCTATTCTGATTTTCTTGGGCGTCTTGCAATTGGCAAAGTCGTCAATGGAACTGCCAACATCAATGATGAGCTTATATGCATAAAAGAGGATAGAGTCGAACCATTGAGGGTTACTAGGCTCCAAAGCTATGTGGGGCCTGTATTTCGAGAGTGCACAAAGGCAGATCCTGGTGACATTATCGTCCTAGCTGGTGTTGATGATGTCTCAATTGGAGACACAATCTGCACTAAGGAGGAGCCTAAGGCGCTAGAGAGAATCAAAGTTGACGAGCCTACAGTATCTATGCTCTTCTCGAAGAATGTCTCGCCTCTTGCTGGAACAGAGGGAAAGGCCGTTACATCTGCCAAGATTTGGGAGCGGCTTGAAAAAGAGGCGCTTAGAAACGTCTCGATAAGAATCGAGAAGAACAACGATGATACCTTTACCGTTAAGGGCAGAGGCGAATTTCAGATGGCCATAATTGTGGAGGAGATGAGAAGGGAGGGCTTTGAGCTCTGCGTGGGTAGGCCCAAGATCATTTTCAGGGAAATTGATGGCAAGAAATATGAGCCAATTGAGATTTTATATGTCGATGTGAGCGAGGAGTATTCCGGGATTGTCATGGAAAAACTTGGCAGAAGGAAGGCGCAGACTATAGATATTCAATATACACCTCAAAATAGAGTGAAACTAATCTTTGAAGTGCCATCTCGTGCCCTTATTGGATATAGAGATGAATTTCTCACCGATACTCACGGAATGGGAATCATGAATAGCTATCTAAAAGGATACGAGCCCTATAGAGGCGACTTTCCAGAGCGCTTTACTGGCTCGTTGATCTCTGATAGAGATGGAAATGCAGTCAGCTATGGTCTTTGGGAACTTGAAGATAGAGGAAGGTTTTTTATCGTTCCGGGAGATAAGGTCTACGAAGGTGAGGTAATCGGAGAGAGAAACAGAGAAGGAGATTTAATGATCAATCCTACAAGAACCAAGAAGCTCACGAACCTTAGAGCCGCGGGAAAAGATGAGGCTGTGACACTAACTCCAGTTGTAAAGCCCTCTCTTGAGCAGGCAATCCAGTTTATAAAAGACGATGAGCTTGTGGAGGTGACTCCGATTTCTGTAAGAATGTGCAAGAAGATACTCAACACACAGAAAAGGAAGATATTTGAGCAGCGTGGAGAGATTCCGCAGTATTTGATGTAGATAGGGGGAGATAGAATGGTCGGGAGCAAAAAGAGGAGAGTAAGTGGACCGTGGTCGCTTTTAAGCCTATTTCTGCCTTTGTTGGTGGTCATAACAATCTGCTTTTTGCTTCACTACTATCTACCCGATTTCTTTTTGACGCCCTATCTTCCCGCAGCCTTTCTAATTGTATATATATTTCTGACAAAGAGAATACTAGAGGCTTTGGTACTATCTTCCATCATGTGCTTTATTCTTGCAGATGGCTTTGATTTCTTCACGACATTTGGACTTACTATTACAGAGGTGATGATGGATGAGGATACAGGCTGGCTAATAGTAGTATGCGGCCTTATGGGATCTATTATCCTTCTAATCGAGAAGGCCGGAGGCACATTTGCCTTTGGAGACTGGGTCAGCAAGCACGCGAAAAAGCGCAAAGGAACGCTTATTTGGACTTGGATATTGGGAGTTGTCATTTTCATAGACGATTACCTTAACAGCCTCACAGTCGGGGCTTGTATGGCACCGATTACTGATAAGCATAGAGTCTCCAGGGAGATGCTGAGCTATATTGTAGACTCAACTGCTGCCCCTATTTGCGTCTTGATTCCAATTTCGACTTGGGCTGTTTTTGCTTCTCGAATACTCGTTTCAACAGGAGTAACAGATGAGGCACATGGAATGCTATTCTTCTTTAAGACCATTCCATTTAATTTCTATGCGTGGTTTGCTGCGATAATAGTCCTACTGGTAATACTCGGGGCAATTCCAGCGCTCGGACCAATGCGAAAGGCCGAGAAGAGAGCAAGTAGTGGCGGACCGCTTGCCCCTGAGGGATCTGAGAGCATTGATATCAGAGGAAAAGACGCATCAATAAAAGATGGCATAAAGCCAAGAATGATCAATTTTATTCTTCCAATTGGTGTTTTGATATTCTCGACGATAATATTCGGCACTGATATGCAAAAAGGCGTACTATGCACTCTTATTTTTATGTTTGTCTTCTATATAGCACAAGGGCTTTTGACTCCTGAAGAATTTGCTACTGTTTCCCTTGAGGGTTTTAAGAACATGCTTCTTCCGATAGCCTTGATGGTTTTGGCCTTTCTCTTTAGTGCAGGCTCTGAGAGGATTGAATTTACAGAGTCTGTTATAAACGCAATTATTCCTGTAATGTCACCTCAGCTTATGGCCTTTGAGATCTTCATAGTATTGGGTATTACGGAGTTTATTACCGGAACTAACTGGGGGCTCTATATTATCGCCCTTCCTATAGTAGTTCCGCTTTCTGAGGCAATTGGAGGCAGCACGATATTGGCTGTCTCAGCAGTTCTTTCTGCTGGAGTCTTCGGATCTCATATCTGTTTCTATTCAGATGCTACAATACTCTCTTCCTCTGCATGCGGATGCAACAACTTCGACCATGCAATTACGCAGCTTCCCTATGGTTTGATATCAGCATTCCTAGCTGCGATTTCATTCCTTATTGCTGGCTTTATAATACATTAAATATATATAAATTAATTAACATTAAATATTTATTTAATAAAATCTATATAATTTTTAATTAAGGATTAAATAGGTTATATTCATAAAATACTTAAATAATAATTAATAGATTATAAAACAATATATTAATTAATTATTTTATTTTAATTTAAGTATAAAAAGTTATATTCATTTATGCTTATTTGATAATAAACGTAAATAAATTCAAATTATTATTAGATATGATCTATTAAAAATTAAAATAAAATTAAACTGTATCTTTTTTTATATTTTAATTTAAAAAAAATAAGAAATTATTTTTTTTATTTATAATATTGAGAATTATTAAATATGATTTTATAAAGGGATTTTGCTTCTTTTTATATTTTAAAAATATAGACAATATCAAAATAAGAATTTTTAAGACAGATAATTTAGTATGAATTCAATTTTTATTGAAAATTAATATAATTTTTTAATAGAATTTTTTCATTATATTTTTTTTATTATTAAAATGAAATATTTTAAATCATTTTAATATAAATTTTTTTAAAATTAATATTAAATCTTAAGTAAAATTAATATATAAATTAATAATATTAATATTAAAATTTATATAGTTTAAAAAAATTAGTATTAATATTAAATATGAAGTATTAAAAAATAATATTAATAATATTCAATTTTAACTAAGTATCAGTTTCTTCTATTATTGGAACTTTTCGCATAAAGATTTTGAATTTAGATCCAGGTTTTAAAATTGAATGAAATTAAAAATATATTAATAATGCTAAGTCTTTGATTGAAATACCTCTAAAGAATCTAGAAAAAAGCAAAATGATTTTTATAAGTATAAAAATTCTTAATAAATTTTTTTTCTGGTTTATATTTTTATATGTAATTGAATATACTACTATGCAAATGTAAATCGACCAATTTAAAAAAAATATAAAATTAAGAATTCAGTTAATTGATAAAAATATTTTTTTTATAATGAAAATTTCAGGTTTTGTTATAATCACTATTTTATTAATTATTGATCTTAAAATTCTTTAAATTCAGCAATTTTTTTAAATTTAATCAAATATAAAATTTTAAATATATTTTTTATATAAGATTTAATATAATTCAATAAACAAATTATTTAAAAAATAATTTATTCTCATATTAAAAAGATTTTAAAATATTAAAATAAGATTAATTTAATAATAAATTTTATTTCAAAATCGTTGTTTTTATATTTTAAACAATATAAAATCTATCATAGAAAAGCAATCTTAATATGGAGGAGATATGTCAAAAGCAATTGCATTTCATTTGCAAAAAGGGGGCGTAGGAAAGACTACTGTCTCTGGAACATTGGGATGTCAATCTGCTCTTAATGGCTATAAGACACTCCTAATTGACTGCGATTCTCAGGGAAATCTTTCTTCGTGGTTTTTGAAAGAGCCTTCTAAATATGAGCTGGCTGATGTCCTTCAGGGCAAATGCTTCGCAAGTGAAGCCATTGTTCCCGTGGATAATATAGATAACCTTTTTATAATTCCGACTTTCTCCATAGGTGGTTCATTAAAGAACTACAGTGAGACAAAATTGGTCGATGAGCCTTTTGTCATTCAGGATTTGGTAAGTGAATTGAATAAGGAATACGATCACATAATTTTAGATTTATCTCCAGGACTTGGAAGGCTTGAAAGAGCAGCGCTTATTGCAAGCAATGAAATCATCACACCAATGACTCCAGAAGTTTTTTCTTTGGATGGACTCGAGATATTCATTGATGAACTTAAAAAGCTTAAAAAGAACTATAAATCGAATGTTAAGCATAACAAGATCATAATCAACTCATATGATGAGAGAATTAAGCAGCATAGGGATATTTTCCATGCAGCTGAGTCTTCTGGAAGATTCACTGTATTTAAGATACCAGTAGATCCAATTTTTAGAAAGTCTCAGGAAGCGAATGCTGTACCGCAATTATTGAAAGTTAGAAGCAGGGGAATGAAACAGACGACCTCTGATTCGATAAATGAAATAAATAAGACGATATGGAAGTGAGGTAATTAAGATGGCTTTGAAGAGAATTGAATATTCAGATAATCAGATGGATGAGAGTCTGAGCGGGAAGAGAGCAAAACAGCTATTTAACAATAAGGAAACCAAAGAGAAAAAGATACTTACTACTTTTTCAATTGAGCCTAAGTTCAAAGAGGAACTTGAAGAGCTTTTCTCCGATATGGGTCTTGGATGGGCAGCTGGAATAAGATTTGCACTTAAAGAATTTAGCAAAAAATATACTAATAGATAGATCTTTTGATTTAATTCTTATTTAAAAATTATTTTAATTACCTTATTTAGAAATTAAACCTAATTAAAAATTATATAATAATCATATTAAAATTTTATAATCATTTAATTGAAGTTTCAAAAAATAATTATATATGAAATAGGACTTATTAAAAAATCAATATTTTTCTATTTATATATTTAAAAATATATTTAATAAGTATCAATATGAAATTAAATTTAAATACAATAAATAAAAACATATAATATTATAAATAATTTTAATAAAAGTCATATATAAGTTTTTTTAATAAAAATATTAAAATTATAATAAAATAATATCAATTTATATAATTAGAAATAAAATGCTTTGATGGTGAAAAAATATTGATAATAAGAGCCATATTTGATAGAAAACTAATGAGGCCTCTGTTCAAGGTACCCTTGCTCAGTGTTTGTCATCTAATAAGGAATTGACTATGGATGGCAAAGCTATTTTAAGAAAGGGCAGTGACTATACAGTGAGAATTCTCAATGGAATGGCTCAAGGGCTATTTTCCTCTTTGATTATTGGCCTGATTATCAAGCAAATTGGCATATATTCAAGACTTGGCTTTTTGGAGAACCTGGGACAGATAGCCCAATATATGACATGTCCTGCAATCGGTGTGGGAGTTGCCTATGCTCTTAATGCAAATCCACTTGCAATGTTTTCATCAGCCATTGTTGGGGCTTTGGGTGGAGGGACAATTACTCTTACAGAGGGAGCTCTCTTCTCTTCAATCAGCGTAGGAGAGCCCCTTGGAGCATGCATTGCATCCCTCATTGGTGTCTTGATCGGAAAATTGATTTGCGGCAAGACGAAGGTTGATATTATTCTTGTGCCACTATCGGTCTTGATAGCTGGATCTATTGCAGCATTTCTGCTTTCGCCAGTTATCAGCCAATTTATGGTATTTTTAGGCTCTCTCATTAACAAAGCTACCCAGTTATACCCATTTTTTATGGGAATAATAGTATCTACGATGGTTGGAATGATCCTCACGCTGCCTATTTCTTCTGCGGCAATCTGCATATCTCTCGGTTTAAGCGGCCTTGCTGCTGGAGCTGCATGCGCCGGCTGCTCTGCCCAGATGATTGGCTTTGCATTTTGCTCTTTCAGGGAAAATGGCTTTGGCGGACTTATAAGCCAGGGCATTGGAACCTCCATGCTCCAAATTCCCAATATCTGGAGGAATTGGAAGATATGGATTCCTCCAACGGTTTCCAGCGCAATTGTAGGGGCTATTTCTACATGTGTTTTCAAGCTTGAGAATATTCCATCGGGGGCAGGTATGGGAACAAGTGGGCTAGTGGGTCAGTTCGGTGCTGTCAGCGAAATG
>CANRIJ010000048.1 GCA_947630635.1 uncultured Spirochaetaceae bacterium
GATCTCGGCGAGAGCGATCCGGACAAGATTGTCACTGGAGAAATTAAAGAGCAGATGCTATATTTCAAGAAGGGAGAGGGAAGAAAAGAGATGAGCGAGAGCATAGAGAGACTGATAAGGAAGGCCGAGAGAATGGCCGAGGAAAGAGGCAGAGCCGATGAAAGGGCCAGCAGAGACAGAGAGATAGCAGACCGAATGTCCTCCAAGGGTCTCACCAGGGAGGAGATATTCGACCTCACCGGCATCAAGGCATAAGGAGAAAAGCAATAATCGGATTTTAGAAGTCTATCTCAAACTGAACAGCTTGGATGCCGAACCCACAATTCGGCATCCCTTCTTTGATGGTGATTCTGATTTGTCAACATGAATTTCTGTATACAATCAGTTAAAAAGCATACTTTTTGCATTTGAGTGCAGAAATTTAATTTTTTGTATGTTTCTGCATTGTAAATTCAACAAGAGGAATGTGCAATGATAGAATCGCATATGCTGAAAAAAGGGAATCTTTATCTTAATAAGCTGATTGGCTTTCAAAATACTGAATCTGTAAAAGTCATCACTGGCATAAGGCGTAGTGGAAAATCAAGTCTTTTAAAGTTGATGGTTTTATATCTGATTGAAACGGGCATACAGCCAGAGCAGATTGTCGAGATGAACTTTGAATCCAATGATTTTCGAAAAATGACCTCTAACGACATCTACGCTTATATAAAATAAAAAAGTCGTAATTGGAAAACGTATGTATCTATTTTTCGATGAAATCCAGAGGATTGACGCTTGGGAGGACTCAATCAATGCTCTCCGCGTGGATTTGGACTGTGATATCTACGTAACCGGTTCCAATGCTTACCTGCTTTCTTCACAATATTTCACATATCTTTCTGGAAGATGCGTGGAGATTAAAATGCTGCCGCTTTCTTTCAGAGAGTTTCTTTATTTTCATGATTTTGAGGTGAAGGAAACCGAGAATGCTTTTGGCGGCGTTCATAAGCGGGTGGTTGATAAAAATGGCGAACAATATGACATGAGGGATGCTTTTGAGGCATATATGCGCTTTGGCGGCATGCCAGGTGTTGCCGATATAGGATTCGATCAAGAGAAAGCTCTCTCTATTCTTGACGGCATCTATTCTACTGTTGTTGTACGAGATATTTTGGAGCGTGAAAAGCGTAGAGGGCTGAAGCAAATTACCGATCCTGTTCTACTAAGAAAAATCATCATTTTTCTTGCAGATAGCATCGGCTTGAATGTTTCTATTTCATCAATAGGCAATATCTTAGAAAATGGAGGTCTCTTTGAGGATGGCAAACGGAAAAGCGCTGCAAGCGCACATACGGTTCAGTCTTATGTCAGCGCACTCATTGAAAGCTATTTCTTTTATGAAATCAAACGCTTTGATATTAAGGGCAAAGAATATCTTCGCACTCTCGGAAAGTACTATATTGTCGATATAGCTCTGAGAAACTATCTTTTGGGGTTTCGAAACCGTGACAGTGGTCATGCCCTTGAAAATATAGTCTATTTTGAATTGCTCAGAAGAGGGTACGATGTAGCAATAGGAAAGATTGACAATATGGAGGTGGACTTTATAGCAGCTTCTGCCGACGATAGGAAATATATTCAGGTGACTGAATTCATGAACAGCGAGGAGGCTAGAAAACGCGAATTGGCTCCTTTGCAAAAAATACGCGACAACTATGAGAAGATCGTGCTGTCACTTGAACTGGGGCTGGATAGATCATATGAAGGGATCAAGTCTGAAAACCTAATAGAATGGCTGCTCAGAGACTGAAGCTTAATCTTGGCGTTTGTCTTATTACTGTCATTGAAAAAGAAGCATCAGAGTCTGATTTGGTACAGCAAAACCCGGAGCCTGCTTTCAAGTAGCAAGAGTAGAATTCCGGGTTTTTTGTTTAAAGTTATAAATCTATGGCTTGGCTTTGAGACTTTCAGGGCGATCTAGATAGAGGCTGAGGCAAGCTTTCATATAAAAAGCACAAGACTTTGGCAGAGTGCTTTACCCTATGAAAAGACTCTGCAATCATTGGCTAACGGGTTTTGGCTCTTTATTCGACGATTCGGTTTGCTCTTAGAAGCTGACGTGTCTAATAGCCTAGCGATTTTATCTCTTCTAGGTGCTTTTTCTCTGCCTCTTCGTATGTTAGCCCATTTCTCCCTGATATCCTCACATAGTACTTATATCTATTGATTCTATAGTCATTGAATTCGTCTTTGAGCATTCTCCACGTCCAGTTGATGTCATTGCAAGTCGATGGATAGTTCATTCTGGCATCTCCTGAGAGCTCGAGAATATCCTGCATTGGAATAATCGCATAGTCTGCATTTGACATCATCACAGCTCTAATTAGATTCCATACTATCTCTTCGTCATTTGAGGATAGATACTCCCTTACCATGTGCTTATCCTCATTGGAAAGGGCATCAAACCAATGTCTTACAGTGTCATTGTCATGAGTGCCGGTATAAGCGACAAAGTCCCTTGTATAGTTCATTGGCAGGAAGTCATTGTATGAGTCAAAATAGCCTGCTCTGTCTCGCGAGAAGCCGAACATTGCGATCTTCATTCCGGGAAAGTGGTTCTTTCGTCTCAGGCTCTCTACGGACTTTGTCATGAAGCCAAGGTCCTCTGCGATTATCGGAAGAGCTCCATACTCTCTCTCTATTTCCTTGAATAGCTCTCTCCCAGGAGATTTCTTCCACTTCCCGTTTTCTGCAGTCTTGTCTCCGCTTGGTATCTCATAGTAGGCATCAAAGCCCCTAAAGTGATCTATTCTCAGTATATCGGTTAGCTCAAAGAGTCTCTTAATCCTCTCTTTCCACCAAGCAAAGCCGTCTTCTTCATGCTTTTTCCAGTCATATACGGGGTTTCCCCAAAGCTGGCCAGTTGGGGAGAAGTTGTCTGGGGGAACGCCAGATACTGCTGTGTAGTGTCCCTCCTCATCGGTCTTCAGCAGCTCAAGGTGAGACCAGCTGTCTGCGCTATCAGCACCAACAAATATTGGAATATCTCCAACTATCTTTATGCCGAGTGAGTTTACGTAGCCCTTAAGCTCTTCAAACTGCCTTTGAAAGAAAAACTGAAGGACTTTGTATATCTCTATTAGCTCTTTGCTCTCTTTTTTTGCTTTCTTAATGGCAGAGGGATCTCTAAAGCCCTCTTTCTTATCCCAGATGGTATGCCATCTGGCATCATTGTATTTCTCATATAGGGCCATAAAGAGAGCATAGTCATCTATCCAATAGGCCTCTCTATCCAGAAAAGCCCTATATGCTCTCTTGTCTTTCTCGCTTTCAATAAATTGTATTGCCGCTTTCTTCAGAAGGGGCATCTTCCAGCCTATGACTCTATCAAATTCGACTTTCCTGTCATTGAATGGCGGATGAATCAGATCTTGGTCACTTAAGAGCCCCTCTTTTCTGAGTTTAGTAGGGGATATAAGAAGCTCATTTCCCGCGAATGTGCTTCTCAGCGCATAGGGACTATTTCCATATCCGGTGGGTCCCAGGGGAAGCATTTGCCATATTACTGCTCCAGATGATTTCAGTTTAGAGGCAAAGGCATATGCTCCCTCTCCAAAATCTCCGATTCCAAACTCTGATGGAAGGGATGTAATATGCATTAAAACCCCACTATATCTAATGCCTTTGATATCCATTTGAACTCCTTTTTTTCTTATTGTCTTATTTTGCCTGAGAGAGTGTCTCGCCCTCTTTGAAGTAGAATGGGATAAGATTGTTTCTTGGAGGCTTTTCTCCCTTTATTTCCTGGAAAAGGAGTCTGGCGGAGGTCCTTCCCTTATCTTCTGCGCTTTGGACAATAGTTGTAAGGCTCTTATCAAAAAATCCATCTTGGAAGATGCCATCAAAGCCTACAACCGATATTTCCTCTGGACACTTTATTTTTCTGTCCTTAAGCGCTGATAAGACTCCGAGCGCAACGATATCAGACATGCAGAGAAAGCATGTTGGCCTTTGGCGGTCGAGTATATCCAATGCGCACTTCTTCCCATCCTCAAAAGTTGTATTGGTATTGTATATTCCAATGTCATTGATGCTCATAGAGTGCCTTTTCAGGGCATTCTCATATCCGAGCTTTCTCTTTTTCACTATTGTCGTCGCGCTCTCAGGGGTATGGGCTGCGAAGGCATCATCGGGAAGAGATATAACCGCGATGTTTCTGTGTCCCATCTCAAGCGCGCTCTCCATCTGTATCTCGCTTGCGGATATGTCATCGACGGTGAGATTAATGACAGCCTCACCGCCGGTGCCATCTATCACGACTACAGGGAGTTTTCTTCTTCTCAATATGTCATTGAGATCAGAATCAAAGTAAATTCCGAGGGCTATAAGCCCATCGACTGAGGCATTTATTATTGCCTCGCTGATTGAGGATCTAAGCGGTGGGATTATTGTGAGATTGTAGTCCTCCTCTTGGCATACCTCTCCGATTCCCATGATAACAGCCTGTGTATAGGGATTATTCAGAGAGGTCTCTACCATCTGTGGAAGCAAGAAGCCGATTGTCATATGGCGTCCAAGGGAGAAGTTTCTTGCCATTGGATCCGGCCAATAGTCAAGCTCCTTGGCAATCTTGAGAATCTTATCCCTTGCCCCATCGCTTATCCTCTCAGGGCAGTTGAAGGCAAATGAGACAGCTGTCTTTGAGTAGCCAGACTTCTTTGCAATATCTGATATTGTCGTTCTCTTTGCCTTCATAAGCCTAGCCTTTTACTGCTCCTGCGAGTACTCCCTTGATAATGTACTTCTGGCATGCAAGGAAGAAGATGATTACAGGAAGCATTGCAAGTACGAGCATTGCCATCATTGCGCCCCAGTTTACAGCGCCATAGGAGCCTCTGAGGGATTGAATTGCAACAGGGATGGTTCTCTGTGTGCTTGGCAGTGTCAAGTAAGGAAGCAAATAGTCGTTCCATACCCACATTGTCTGGAGTATTGCAAGGGTTATTGCAGTGGACTTGAGCATCGGCAGAACTACCTGGAAGAAGGTTCTCACAGGACCGGCTCCGTCGATCATCGCAGCCTCTTCAAGCGCAAGAGGAATGCTCTTGATAAAGCCTGCAAACATGAATGTGGCCATGCCGCATCCGAATCCAACATAGAGGACAATGATTCCCCATGGGTTATCCAGGTGAAGGATATTGGCAAAGCGGCTCATTGTGAACATGACCATCTGGAATGGAACAATCATGGAGACAGTGAGTGCGAAGTAGATAATGGTTGTGAACCAGTTCTTAACCCTTGTAATAAACCAAGCAAGCATCGAGGTGCAAATAAGGATTCCGCATACGCTGGCGATTGTAATCCAAAGCGACCAACCAAAGGACTGGAAGAACTTGATTTGCACTAGCCCTCGCGTATAGTTTGTTATCCCTGCGAATGTCGCATCCTCGCCAGGAACGAATCTTCCATATGGGAAGGCCTCGCTTGGCTCTTCCATATGATCTGGTGTCGGCTTGAAGGTCGGGAATTTAAAGGGCTGGCTCGTGATGTAGAGCTGTCCTTTGAATGAGTTCATGAAAACAACGAGAATTGGGAAGAGCACTGCAGCCGCAACGATTATGAGTACAGCGAAGAGTATCCATTTTCCCGCTCTATTTGATACTTGTGCCATTTTAGTTCTCGACCTCCTTTTTCCTTGTGATTCCAAGCTGTGTCAGTGCGATGGCAGCAACGATGATTGTAAATACGACTGCCTTTGCCTGACCTACGCCCTGCGCAAAGTATGCGTTTCTTGTAAAGAAGGTATTGAAGATGTTCATGGCCATCATTTCTGTCTGTCTGCCAGGATTTCCCGCTGTGAGTGCGAGGTTCTGATCATAGAGCTTGAAGCCATTCGTGATAGTCATGAATAGGCATATTGTTATTGATGGCATTACCGATGGGATTATGATCTTGAAGAGGGTTCTCCAATATCCGGCTCCATCGATTGAGGCAGCCTCCAGCATATCAGTTGGGATATTCTGGATAGCCGCAATATATATAATCATCATGTAGCCGGCGTTCTGCCAGTTCATGAGAATTACCAGTCCCCAGAAACCGTAATTGGCATTAGTGGTGATATTTACGCCCCAAATGCCCAAAACGCCGTTTATGATAAGTTGCCAAATGTATCCAAGTACGATGCCTCCGATTAGGTTAGGCATGAAGAATATTGTTCTGAAGATATTTGTGCCAAGTACTCCCTTTGTGAGGCAGAGTGCTAAGGCGAAGGCTATTACGTTAATTGTGATAACCGAAACAACCGTGAAGGCAAGCGTGAACCAGAACGAGTCCATAAAGTAGCTGTCCACGGTAAAGGCCTCAATGTAGTTCTGGAAGCCTACAAAATCTGCATTTGTGATATTTGTGAATTTGCAGAAGGAGAGGACAATTCCCCAAAAGAACGGAATCACAAATGAGATCATAAAGCAGATCAGTCCTGGCAAAGCGAAGAGCCAAAACCATTTAACAATCGACTTTTGCATAATCTTTCCCTAAAGTGCGTGATTAAAAAAGACTGAAGGAGGCCTAAGCCTCCCTCAGATTTTTCCATTACTTTCTTCCTGCGATCTGTGCCTCTTTTGCCCATTCTGTCTGAGCAACAGATACAACATCATCCCAGCTTGATGTACCGTTGATGTACTTCAAGAGCTCTGCGCCAAATGCATTCTTCCATTCCTCTGAAGGAATACCTGCAAATGTCCATGGAACTGATGTGATTCCATCCATGTTCATCCATCTTACAACCTCAGCTGCGAGTGGATCTGAAGGCATCTCGTCTGCAGAGAAGCTGTTAAACGGTGTGATGAATCCGAGATCGTTGTTTACAATCTGCTTTCCAGTTGGGGATGAGAAGAGCCATGTGAGGAATACGTCAGCGCCCTTCTGAGCAGCCTCTGATGCATTCTTGTTGATTACTAGGTAGTTCTCAGTTCCAACGTCCAAGCCCTGGTTCTCCTCGCCAGCAAGTCCTACATAGAGTGGGAGGAACTTGATGTCCTCTGGAGCGACCTTGTTGCCCTGGAGTCCGAGAATCTGGGAGGCTCCCCAGTTTCCGTTCTGGACCATTGCAGCCTGTCCAAGAGCAAACTCTGCCATTGAGTCATCTACGCTCTTTGAGCCAAGCATTCCCTTCTCGGTTGTGCTGTTATTCAGGTAGAGGTCGAAGATCTGCTTGTACTGAGGAGCAAAGTCGAAATCGAACTCTGTGGCAGCAGTAGTTGCTGTGAGAATTGGGTTGGCGTTTGGATCATCCTGGATCATCTCGGCATAGAGAGGCATGTTAAATAGGTGAGTCTGCCATCTCCAGTCATTGCCTGGTGCAAATGAAGTTGAGGCAAATACACCCTGGATTCCGAGTGCGTTCTTCTTCTTTGTCATATCCTCGACAAGTTTCTTGAGAGTATCAAAGCTCTTTACCTCATCCATTGACTTGACAACTGGATCTGCGAGCTTGAAGTATCTGTCCATGATGTCCTGGTTGTAGATGATTCCATAGCCTTCTACTGCATAAGGAATAGCTGCGACTTCGGTGTTTCCAACTGAGAGAGCCATGCTCTTATCGCCAAGAAGCTTGTAGAAATCGGTGTTCTTGAGCTCAGCTACATCGTTGACGTTATCTACAATTCCAACAGGTCCGTTTACCTGGAAGATAACCGGTGGGGCAGCCTTAGCCATCTCAGCTCTGAGAGTTGAGGCATACTGGTTTGAAGCTGCTGTCTCAACCTTGAGTGTATACTCGGGGTTCTCAGCCTCGAAAGCGGGTTTTACAACATTTGTGTAGACATCGGCTACTTCTGGCTTGAAGTTCAGGAAGTAGATCTCTGTCTTAGCCCCTGAGGAGGCAGAAGCGGATGACGCTGCCTCTTTGTCTCCACCAGCGAAAAGCATTGTTGAGACTAAAAGCAGAGCCATAACGGTCAAAAGCGCTTTTCTCATTTTTTTCTCCTTTGAATCCAGAGGGTTTTTCCGTAGATTCCTTAAGTTTGCTATATAAATGATAAACCGATTTAAGAGCCTAAAAAGCGTAAATTTTTACTCTTTTTTTGCGCTTTTTGTCTATGAATAAAGTTAATTTATTGTAACGTAATGAATTAATTTGAATTTTGTTGCACATTGTCGAAATTTTGATGGGAAGATTTTTCATATTGGCCCCAAAAAACTATTTTTCCGAATTTAGGTTTTAGGCAATTTCGCTTATAGAAGAATAGGGCTACTTTGCTTTAGACTCTTAATGTCATGGACAACTTCAATTTCTTTACGGCTAAGCTTAATGAGCTTACCATGCATTATTTCCCAAATGCCAATCAAGCTGGGTTTGAGATAGCTGGCCAGATCATAATGATTCTAGTTGGCATTTTGCTGATATACCTTGCTATTAAGAGAGAGATGGAGCCCACGCTTCTTCTTCCAATGGGATTTGGCGCTATCTTGGTGAATATTCCCGGCTCTGTAATAGCAGAGGGGCTTGTTGGCTCTGGAACGGCAGGACACGGTATTCTTGCATGGCTCTATAACGTTGGAATAGACCAGTGGGAAGTGCTTCCGCTTCTGCTCTTTATTGGAATAGGGGCGATGATAGACTTTGGACCGCTTATCCAGAAGCCTTGGCTTATCTTTGTCGGAGCCGCTGGGCAGGGAGGGATATTTCTCTCGATGATGCTTGCCTCGATATTCTTTCCTCTCAAGGACGCTGCTGCTATTGGTATCATCGGAGCTGCCGATGGACCGACTGCCATTCTGGTCTCTCAGCGCCTTGCATCCCAGTTTATAGCCCCGATTCTGATTGTGGCATATTGCTATATGGCACTTGTTCCTATAATTCAGCCGATTGTCTTAAAGTGCACTACCACAAAGCATGAGAGAGAGATCAAGATGACATACTCATCCCAGTCTATATCAAAGACCACCAAGATTATCTTCCCGATTGTTGTTACCATCGTCTGCTCTGCAATTGCTCCCGATAGTGCGGCTCTTGTCGGAATGCTGATGTTCGGAAACCTTTTGAGGGAGTGCGGGGTTCTTGATTCCCTCTCTAGGGCTGCTCAGGATATTCTTTCGCCGCTTATCTCGCTGGTGCTTGGTCTTGCAATCGCTCCTATGCTCAATGCAAATGACCTTTTGACAGTTGGAACGCTTATGATAATCATATTCGGCCTCTTGGCATTCATCTTCGATACTGCATGCGGAGTCTTCTTCATCAAGATAGCCAATATCTTCATAAAGAAGGAGAACAGGATAAATCCGCTCATCGGAGGGGCTGGAATCTCTGCATTCCCAATGTCATCTCGTGTGGTTCAGAAGGTTGGGCAGCAGGCTAATAAGCAGAATCATCTTCTTCCATTTGCCCTTGGGGCGAATGTTGCTGGCCAGATTGGATCTGTTCTCGCCGGAGGACTCTTACTCACTCTCTTGCAGGGTGGAATAGGCTAAGGAGGCGCTATGTTTGAATTTCTATCATTTCACGAGCATTTAAATGAGATAGCAAAGACAGTTGCAGTTGAGTCTGGTTTCTTGGCATGGGCGCTTCTTGCCGGTGCTATGGGTGTGATATTTATCTCCCTTTTGGCTATGAATGCCATAACCAGGCGCGCTGAAAGGAAAAAGAAGGAGAAAGAGGCTCAGAAATAGGCCTTGAATTCTACCTCTCCAAATATCGAGGGCGTCTTATCAGAGTATGATAGGCCGCCCTCAATGCTTATATTGAGGTGGTCCAAGAGGGAGAAATCTGCCTCCAGGGTCTCGGTTATCGAAAGGGGCGCATCTCCCCATAGAATTACATTCTCCAGTGAAAGAGAGAGAAAGGCGCCGAAATTTAGCGCAATCTCCTCCTCTGTCGAGTAGATAGAGTTATATAGGTCTAGGAGAAATGCGGCTCTTAAGAAGAGAGAGGCGCCATTTTTCTCTGATAATGTGAGAGTCTTATCGGCATTTACCGCTATCTTGAAGTCGCTTGGATTTCTAAATGAGCTCTCTATGCCAAATGTGAGATCGAATTTTGGATTGAGCGTGAATAGAAGAGATGCACTGTTTAATCTGTCAAACCAATATGAGTAGGAGGCTTCGATCTCCTTTAAAAGCGACTTGTCATCTTTGTATCCAAATAGAATTGCGATTCTATTTCTCTCTGAGAGGGAGCTCTCAATACCATTCTCGTATTGCCAATAGCTCATGATTGGAAGGGCGTAGGCCTCTTTTAGGTAGATGCCATTGGAAAACTCCTCTTTTAGCGTGATTGCCCAGATGTCCTTCTCTTTCTGAACTAAGTCGATCTCGAGTTTAAGTGGGATTATGTATAGCAGGTCCCCGACTCTGAAGAATGAGCCCTTTCCCCAATCGGGGTCCAGTAGTCCCCCAGACAGCTCTAGCTTTCCCACTCTCCCCATCTTGGCAAAGAGGGAGAAGTAGGCCTTATCTAGGTAAAGAAT
>CANRIJ010000049.1 GCA_947630635.1 uncultured Spirochaetaceae bacterium
CTTCAGTCTTGGGTCGGATGTTCCATTTTTTGCCACTGGCTATCCTCTTGGGCGTGTTAGAGGCTATGGCGATGATGTAATAGGGTCAGAGTCGGATTTCAGGGATAGGAGTCTATATCTCCTTTCAGAAAAGAAAAAGTCGATGAAGACTGAGAGAGCCTATTCTATTTTGGATGAGAGAGGAGGCTTTTCTGATAAATCTCTTCCTGATAGCCTTGATAAATTGAATAGGGACCTCTTCCCAAATGATTTTGAAGCTCTCTATGGTGGTGAAGAGGAGATACTTGAGAGTATCCTCCATAAGGGCTATTTCTCTCTGACAGGCTCAGGATCCTATTGGTTTTTAGTCCTTGATAGAGGTGAGAGACTCTCAGAAAGAGAGGTGCTTCTTCTTGAAAAAGCGGGTATTGGAGTCTCTGAAAGCTCCTTTCTTGAGTGTTTACCTACATCTTGATATTTGATAATGTACTTTAGTACAGGGAAGTCGCCAAATGGTTAAGGCACGGGTTTTTGGTGCCCTGATTGTAGGTTCGATTCCTACCTTCCCTGTCTTGTTTTTTAGCCTTCTCTAATCTAAGATTGTACATTGGACTCTCAATGGTAGCTAAGGCGAGAGTATAAGGAGAGAAATATGGATGATTCAAAAAAGCTCAGTGCTGTATTGAGAACTGAGGATTTTGGCTCAGCTGGCTCAAGAAGACTCAGAAGAGCTGGCAAGATTCCAGCAGTCGTATATGGGAAGATGGAGCCCATTCACGTAATAGTAGATGCTAAGGAATTCTCAAATAAGAGAAGGGGATTCTCTGAGTCTACCCTTATTACACTCAGTGTCGATAAGGAAAAAGAGCACAGCGTCTTTGTTAAGACATTTCAGGAAGACCTTCTTCATGACATGATTCTTCATATCGATTTCTATGAGGTAACAGCAGGTCAGAAGGTCAGAACGAGAATCAAGGTCGAGCTCGAGGGAACACCAGCTGGTGTCAGAGATGGCGGAGTTCTCGATCAGATTACCCACGAAATTGAAATCGAGTGTCTTCCAAAGGACCTTATCGATGCCATTGTTGCCGATGTCTCAGCTCTTCAGATCAACGAGAACCTCAAAGTCGAAGATCTCAATGTCCCAGAGACAATCAGAGTTCTTACTCCTGCTGATACAACAGTTGCAACAGTCAAGAACGTCAAGGAAGAGAAGCCGGCAGAGGTGGCTACAGCTGAAGAGGCTCAAAGCGACCAGCCTGCAGAGGCCGCCTCAGATGCAGCAAAACAATAGGACTCTGGTCTTCGGACTTGGAAATCCTGGTAAGAAGTATGAAGAAAGCCGGCACAATGTCGGCTTTCTCGCTTTAGAGAAGGTTGCCCTATCAAAGAGCCTTGAGCTGAAAAAGCCCTTTTTCAAGTGCTATCGAATTGCGAGATCTGAGTCCTTTCTCCTTGTTGAGCCACTTACCTACATGAATAACTCTGGCAAGGTCTTCCCTGAGCTAGTAAAAGAGGGCGACAGGGTAATTGTGATAGTGGATCAAATGGACATAGAGCCCGGGAGAGTGAAGATTAAAAGGGGCGGCTCATCTGCGGGGCACAATGGGCTCAAGTCGATTATCTCAAACATCGGAGAGGATTTTATCAGAGTCTATATCGGAACTGGTCACCCAAAAGAGGGCACTAGTGTTATTGACCATGTGCTTGAGAGAATCGATGAGTCTGTGCTTCCTCTTATTGAAAAGGGCATTGATAGAGCATCAAAGGCTGTTTTGGCGCTTTTAGATGGAGAGAGGCTTGAGAGTGTTATCCAAAGAGTCAATTCTGAAAAAGCTTGATCTTCCAGAGGGACGGCTGCTTTTGGCATTCTCTGGCGGATCTGATTCTCTCTTTTTGATGTACGCTCTCTCTCTTCTTGCCAAAGATAGGACAGCTTCTGTTTATATAAATCATCGGATAAGAGGCGAAGAGGAGCTTAATCAGGAGGTAGCCCTCAATAGATCAAATGCCGCCAGGCTTGGCATTCCGCTTATTGTAAGGGAGCTTGAAGAGGGATCTGTTAAAGCCTACTCAAAAGAGAAGAGGTGCGGCATAGAGGCTGCTGCACGCTGCTTTAGGTACCTTGAGCTTGAGAAGACACTTAAAGAGGAGGGCTTTGACT
This sequence comes from uncultured Spirochaetaceae bacterium, assembly GCA_947630635.1. Classification (GTDB taxonomy): domain Bacteria; phylum Spirochaetota; class Spirochaetia; order Sphaerochaetales; family Sphaerochaetaceae; genus Ornithospirochaeta. The sequence goes on from CANRIJ010000049.1 coordinate 2,144, forward strand.
ATATCCTCACAGCTCATCATAGAGAGGACCAAATTGAGACTCTCTTAATGCGGCTATTAAGCAACGCCCCCTTCTATAGGCTCTATGGGATAAGAAAGAAAGAGGGCAATATATGGCGCCCAATGCTTAATGTGGATAAAGATGAGATACTCTATCTTTTAGCAAGCGAAGGTCTTGAATATTCTGAGGATTCTACGAACAAAGACGAGGGATATCTTAGGAACTTCATAAGAAAGAGGATATCTCCAATACTCTCTGCTTCAGAGAAAGAGGCTCTTTTGAAAATCAGCAGGAATGTCTCTGAGATGAAAAGAGAGGAGCTTGATCTGAAAGTCAGGGAAAATAGCTATATAGAGATAGATAGACGCCAATTTCTGTCATCGGCCCCCATTGATAGAGAGAGTGCTCTCTACAGGCTCTTCAGTCTCTTCAAAGTCGATAGAAGAGTAAAGAGGAGTCTTCTCTCTGATATTGAGAGGAAGGCTGAGGAGGGCTACTCCCATATCGATGCCATGGGTCTCATATTCGTCTTTTTAAAGAGCGAAATCAGAGTCTACAGAAAAGAGAGTCCTATTTTCTATGAATATTCACCCCAGTTAAGTGACATGGGGCCATTCACGCTTCTTCATGATAGCCTTGATGAGAAGGATCTCTTAATAGATGAGAGCGTCTTCTCCGGGAGAGTGAGAGTCAGGACATCGCATCTGGGCGATAGAATAGATCTGAAATCGGGAGGAAAGCTTATATCGGACCTGGAGTGCGAGTCTCATGTTCCCTATTCAATAGTGCTTGAGGACGATATATCCATTCTTGCCTGTTTCTCTCGTTTTCTTGGTGGAAAAGACAGAATATCCAAGCGTTTGATTGGAAGAAAAGGATTACCCTTTAGGGTCATAAAGAAACACATCGACACATAAAAACCAAGCTCTCTAAAAGCGTTATCCTTGAGGGAACTCTCTTTAATAAGTTATAGTAGATTGCGATGGATAATAATGAAGATAAGAACCTTCAGGATATAGACAAAGGAGAGCCGGCTATTCCAGCGGAGGACAATAATAAGCCTTCTAAAGATGGAAGTGGCGGACCAGAAGAGCCAAAGAAGGAGCAAAAAGAGAAGAAGAACCCATATGATGCATATAGGTACTGGGGCTCTGATAGCAATAATTCATCTACTCCGAATTTAGGCGGAGGAAGAGGAGATAGCTCTAATGGCCCTAAAAGGAACAGCCCTCAGAATAAAGGGCCGCAGAAGAGCAATTGGAGAAATAGAATTGCTCTAATTGCTCTTATTGTTCTCCTGATTTCATTCTTGGCTGTATTTCTTACGGATTCAACCAAAGCACGTGCTACAGAAACTAGTTATACGCAGTTTATGAATGCAGTGAACTCATCTAGTGTTGAGTCTGTCACTATTGTCGGAAATTCGAGAATAGACTATGTTGCGTCAAATGGCGTTTTATATACCTGTAGAATTCCATATAGCGATGATGCTCTGATTGAGACGCTTTTAACAAAGGGCATCAACGTCACAGGAGCCCTAGAATCCACTCCATGGTGGTACTATGTGATTCAGCTTCTTCCATGGATCATCTTCTTTTTGATGATGTGGCTTATTCTGCGCTCTTCAGGCGCAATGGGTGGCTCTAGGATGATGGGCGGCCTTGGAAAGAGCCTTGCTAAAGAGTATGACAAGAAATCCAACAAGGTGACTTTTCAAGATGTTGCTGGCCAGAAAGAGGCAAAATACGAGCTCCAGGAAGTCGTGGACTTCCTAAAGCATCCAGATAGATTTGTCAAAATCGGTGCGCGCATACCAAAGGGAGTCTTACTAGTTGGTCCTCCTGGAACGGGCAAGACCCTTCTTGCAAGAGCAGTTGCAGGAGAGGCAGGTGTCTCATTCTTGCATACATCAGGCTCTGACTTTGTCGAGATGTTCGTTGGTATGGGAGCTGCCCGAGTAAGAGACCTCTTTGAGCAGGGAAGAAAATCAGCCCCATGCATTATCTTCATAGATGAGCTGGATGCAGTTGGAAGGAGCAGAGGCTCAGGCCTTGGCGGAGGACACGATGAGAGAGAGCAGACACTTAACCAGATGCTTGTTGAGATGGACGGCTTCTCTTCAGACCCTGGCGTAATTGTAATAGCCGCCACAAACAGACCCGATGTACTTGATCCTGCGCTTCTCAGACCAGGACGATTCGACAGGCAGGTAACTGTTGCTCTTCCTGATGTGCAGGAGAGGCTCGATATACTTAGAATCCATACTAGGAAGGTCCATACAAATGAGGATGTGGACCTTGCTAAGATTGCAAGGGCTACCCCTGGCACCAGCGGTGCTGACCTGGCAAACCTTGTCAATGAGGCTGCCCTCTTTGCGGCTAGGGATAATCGATTAATGGTAACTATGGATGACTTTGAGAGAGCAAGAGACAAGATTCTTCTTGGAGTCGCGCGTCCATCGATTTTCATGACAGAGGATGAGAAGCTTGCCACTGCCTACCATGAGGGTGGGCATACTCTATTGCACTACTATCTTGACAATGTCGATCCTCTTCATAAGGTCACCATCATTCCACATGGAAGAGCCCTTGGTCTTACAATGAGCCTTCCTGAGAAGGACAGCTATACGCTCAGAAGGTCCTATTTTGAGGACAGAATCAAGATATGCATGGGCGGCTATGTTGCTGAGACCATAGTCTATGGAGAGAATACGACGGGAGTCTCAAATGATATAAAGCAGGCAACTGATATGGCGCGCTCAATGGTAACTGAGTATGGAATGTCCTCTCTTGGCTTCATAAATCTTGGAAGCGGCGATGAGCCCTTATTCCTGGGTAGAGAGATAGCTCAGCATAAGGATTACTCAGAGGAGACGGCTAAGAAGATAGATGCTGAGATCAATAAGATTCTCAATAAGTGTCTAGAGGAGACTAAGAAAATCCTGACTGACCACCGCGATCAGCTTGATAGACTTGCTCATGAGCTTGTTCTCAAAGAGACACTTGATGACAGGGAAATCAGAGAGCTCTTGGGATTCCCGGCAGTTAGGCATATTACGGATCTTCACTGATGAAAGACCTATCGCTTAAGAGGAATTTCTGCATTATTGCGCATATAGACCACGGCAAGAGCACTCTTGCCGATAGGTTTATTGAGAAGGCTCGTCTCTATACGGGTCGCGGTCCTCTACAGAATCAGGTTCTTGACAATATGGATATTGAGAGAGAGCGCGGAATAACAATAAAGAGCCAGGCAGTCACCATTCCCTATAAGGGCAAAGATGGGAGAGAGTATGAGCTCAATCTCGTTGATACTCCGGGCCATGTTGATTTTACATATGAGGTCTCAAGGGCAATTTCATCTTGTGAAGGCGCGCTTCTATTAATCGATGCTTCTCAGGGAGTAGAGGCACAGACTCTTGCAAATCTCTTTTTGGCAATGGAGCATAACCTGGAGATTATCCCTGTAATCAATAAGATAGATCTCCCATCTGCAGATATTCCATCTTGTCTAGAGCAGATAGACCATGATTTGGGACTCGATCCGGATATGGCAATAAAGGTATCTGCAAAGACCGGGGAGGGAGTTGAGCGCCTATTTGATGCAATCGTTGACTTTATTCCGCCTCCAAAGGGGAGCGATGAGGAGCCATTGAGAGCTCTGATTTTTGACTCTCATTACGATCCCTATAGGGGAGTTATAATACATGCACGGCTCTTTTCAGGAAGGGTCAAGGCAGGAGATGAGATTCTCTTCATGCACTCTGGCGCTCTCTATAAGACCGAGGAGGTTGGCATATTCCAGCTTGCTCTTGTAGAGAAGGATGAGCTCTCTTCAGGAGATGTCGGCTACTTTATTGCTGGTATAAAGAATATCTCTGATATACAGGTTGGGGATACAATTACCTCAAGCTCAAATCCTGCTAAGGAGCCACTTCCGGGCTTTAAGGAGGTTAAGCCTGTAGTCTTTTCCTCCATCTATCCTGTTGATAGCAATGACTATGAGGAGCTTAAGGATGCAATTGAGCGCTTGAAGCTCAATGATGCCTCGCTTGTCTATGAGAAGGACAACTCTGCTGCCTTGGGCTTTGGCTTCAGGTGCGGCTTTCTTGGGATGCTGCATCTTGAGGTGGTGGAGGAGAGAATTGAGAGGGAGTTCGATCTTTCGATTGTCTTTACCTCTCCCTCTGTTCGCTATATTGTCCATATGAAAAATGGTGAGACTCTCTACATAGACAATCCACTCGAGTATCCAGATCCTATGAGAATTGAATACGCTGAGGAGCCCTATATAACAGCGAATATAATCACCCCTTCCGCATACGTCGGACCAATTATATCTCTCTGTCTTGAGAAGAGAGGCGTTCAGAGTCAGATGAACTACCTAGATGAGAAGAGGGTAGAGCTGATCTATGAGATGCCCCTTCAGGAGGTTCTCTTTGATTTCTATGATAGGCTTAAGTCCATCTCTCGCGGCTATGCCTCATTTGATTACAGTGTCAGCTCCTACAAGAGGACTGAGCTTGTCAGGCTCGATATTCTTGTAAATGGCGAGGCATGCGATGCCCTTTCGCAGCTTGTATTCAAGGGCAATGCATACCAAAGGGGAAGACAGGTCACCGAGAGACTGAAAAATGAGATTCCTCGACAGCAATTTAAGATTCCAATTCAGGCTGCAATTGGCTCTACGATAATCGCAAGAGAGACAATAAATGCCTACAGAAAGGATGTAACTGCCAAGTGCTATGGCGGCGATATATCCAGAAAGAGGAAGCTTCTTGAGAAGCAGAAAGAGGGCAAGAAGCGAATGAAGATGGTGGGCTCGGTTGAGATTCCGCAATCTGCATTCTTGGCAGTTTTGAAGACAGACGAGGGGTAATATGCCGAAGATTATTGGTATAACAGGTGGTTCTGGAAGCGGTAAGAGCACAGTTGTCAGAAGGATAAAGGAGAGTTATCCTGAGTCGCTTTTGGTGCAGATGGATAACTACTATAAGTCAGCTCCTTTTATCAATAATAGCAATATAACCGCCTTTAACTTCGATCACCCCGATGCCTTTGATATGGATCTACTCATTGAGAATCTTGAGGATCTAAAAGCTGGAAAGTCGATTATGATGCCGCAGTATGACTTTGTCACTCATAGGAGAAAGGATGATCCAATTAGGGTGGATAGCTCTGAGATAATAATCCTAGATGGCCTCATGATCTTTTACGACAAGAGAATAAGAGACCTATGCGATCTAAAGCTCTTTGTTGATACGCCAGCGGATATACGCTTTATAAGAAGGCTAAAGAGAGATATATCCGAGAGAGGCAGAACGCTTGAGTCTGTAATTGAGCAGTATACCAATGTCGTGAGACCTGGGCACTATAACTTTGTTGAGCCCTATAAGGAATTTGCAGATCTCATTATCCCCGAGGGTGGCTACAACGAGAAGGCAATGCAGGTGCTCTTCAGCTTCGTATCCTCGCTTATAAGATCCTAAAAGAGATTAATCTCTATATTCCTTATTCCTATGGGATAGTTTCCAAAATAGGCATTCTCCACCTTAAAGCTCTTGGCTGAGACTCTATTTGCCTCCCCAATCTCCGCATTTATCAAAAGCGTCATGTGGAAAGGAACCTCGTTGTATTTATAGATATCTGAGTAGGTCATTGTGAGGATTCCATCAAAGACGAGAGTGCTCTCTACCTCTTTTTCAGAGAGCCTGTTGTTCTCTGCTGTCAGTGAGAAAGAGACCTCGGTGTCGCCTATTTTGACTATTTCGCCCTCTGTGATTGAGAGCTCTTCTCCCTTGATTTGCGAGTTTTCAATCTCGCTTCTATATTTATTGCAAATCTCGTCTATTGTACTTGCTAGTGCCATGCTGTTGTCATTTGGATTTGGTATCTTGCTCTTAATTGTGTCCCTCTTCTCAAGAGTGGGATTTGAGGATGCAAAGAGAGAGATCGCGAATGACAGAATAATCAGTATTAGTCCTATTTTCTTCATAACCTGTTCCCGCTTTGAAGATAACAATGAAAATCAAAGGCGCGAAATCAGGTGGAGTTAGAGAAAGAGTATGATTACTCCCGATATTGATATAAGCGTTCCTAGTAGCGAGAGAAGAGTAATGTGCTTTTTGAAAACGAAGCGATCGATTGGCAGGAGGAGCACTGGTGAGACCTGGGCGATTGCCGATACTATTCCAGCGGGGGCCAAGGTGAAGGCAACCATCTGGCTGCTCATTCCCACAACAGGTCCGGCAATGACAGCGGCAATCATGATGACCAGGTATTTTTTCCTTTTAAAGAATCCAAGGTCTCTGAAGAATGTCCTCTCGAAAAAGAGCGTGTAGATCAGAAATGACAAGAAGCCTCCGACATTTCGAATCAGGTTGGATGCAATAGGCGTGATGTCATCTAGTGCGTATTTTGCAAGGATATATGAAAGAGCTTGGAAAAATGATCCCAAGAGGGCAAAGAGCACGCCCTTTTTGATGTTCTTTCTCTCATCTGTTTTGGCTCTTTTCTCGCTGAGTATCATCAGGACAATGCCTGAGAGGGTCAATAGAATTCCCAGCATTTGAATAAGTCTCAGTCTCTCATTAAAGAGTGCCCACGACATTGCAGCTGTGAATACCGGCGATAGTGTGAGTATTACGAGCGACTCTCTTGCTCCTAAGAGAATGTAGGCTCTGAACATAAGCATATCTGTGATAAAATAGCCGATGCATCCCGAGATCAGAAGAACGATATATGTGGTAGGTGATGAGGAAAGAGGAAGGCGATGGTCAAATGCGAGTGTCACAACTAGGATCAATGGAAGGGCGACCCACATTCTTGCATTTGCAATAAATGAGGAGTTGCTTCTCTCTCCAAGATACTTCCACGAGACGCTGTTGCTGGCCCAGCATGCTGCTGTGAGAAGCGCAAGAAGCTGGCCTAGAAATTCGTTCATTCTATTTTTCCCTATTCATGCTTTCTTTGAAGTTTTTATCAAAATCCTTGGGTTTCTTTCTAGCCTCCCAGTCTATTTTTATTCTTTTGAATGAGAATTCCTCTGGTATGGGATCAGGACCGCCAAAGAAGCTCTTTCTGCATCGGGCTATTCTCACAACTCCCAAAATGGTTCCTCTTAATATTCCGAATTTCTTCACTGCCTCCAGAAAGTATGTAGAGCAGCTTGGCTCATAGCGGCATGATGGAGCTGTAAATGGGGATATTATTCCCTTATAGAGGTAGACTGGTATTAAGTAGAGCTCCTTTAGGATATTCACTAAGTGATTCTATGGGTATTAGTCAAAATCATCAATAAGATATCTATTTCCATTGCAATGAGTTGGCCTGTTGCTTTGTTTTTTAATTTACAGTATCTTAAGTTTTGTAATTAAAAAATCTGCCGAAGGGTTAGAAGAGCTCAATTGTTGACGCAAAAAGTGCCTTTTGCTAAACTACGTAGCTGTTCTAATAGAGAAAGTAAGAGAGGAAAAAGATGGCAACACCTATATATAAGACATCCAAGTCAAAAGCAGCTTCTAGAAAGGCAGCCAATATGAGGCTGAAGACTCCAGAGCTTACAACTTGCCCGACTTGCGGTAATCTCATCCCTTCGCATCATGTATGTCCTAAGTGTGGATATTATGGTGGAAAGCAGATAATAAAGAAGGATGAGGAGTAGTCATGACAGAGGCTGAAGTATTTAAGAAAGTCAAGGATTTGGTTGTAGAGAAACTTGGTGTAGATCCAGCTAAGGTTACTATGGAAGCAAGTTTCAGAAAGGACCTTGGAGCTGACTCGCTCGACACATATGAGCTTGTGTATGCTATTGAGGAAGAGACTGGAATCACAATCTCGGATGATATGGCAAATGAGTTCGAGACTGTTGGGGATGCGGTTAAATTTTTGCAGAAGGAACTTAGCTGATCTTGTCTAAGAAAACCTTTAAAAGAGAGGCTCCTGACCTTTCCGATGAGAGGAAGGCGGAGCTTCTTTCATTTTGCAGGGAACATAACATTGAGTTTGCCTCTATTGGGCTCTTAAATAGGGCATTTATACATACTTCCTTTGCAAATGACTCATTAAATCCATTTGAGGACAATCAGCGCCTTGAGTTCTTAGGCGATTCTATTCTTGGAGCAGTCACTGCTGATTTTCTCTATAATCGATTCGAGAATGAGGATG
>CANRIJ010000050.1 GCA_947630635.1 uncultured Spirochaetaceae bacterium
AAGCTGATGAAGCTGGGCAGCTCCGAATCTATCTGCATGCTCGATTACCATGCATGTGGCCCTTTTGATGTCTATTCCGACCTCTACAATCGATGTCGATACAAGATATGAGATTTTGCCTCTTTGAAAGTCCTTTAGAATTCTTATCTTGTCCTTCTCGTCAATCTTAGAGTGTATTAGAGCCGAGGGGTATTCAGGATATTTCTTCTTGAGAAATGCGTACATTTCTGAGGCTCCTCTTATCGAGTCATCGCTCTCGTCTATCCTCGGGTACACAAAGTAGGCCTGGTGGCCCCGCATGAACTCAACTCGTATTGTCTCATACATCTTCTCGCGCTTTCTCTCATCCACAAGGTATGTTGTGATTGGCACTCTGCCATTTGGTAGATGCTTGATTGTCGAAATATCCTGGTCAGAATATATTGTGAGGGCAAGGGTTCTAGGAATAGGGGTTGCTGTCATTGTAAGCACATGTGGATTAAGGCCCTTGTCGATAAGAGCCCTTCTCTGCTCAACACCGAACCTATGCTCCTCATCTATTATCACAAAGCCCAAGCGCTTGAATTCCACTCTCTCGGAGAAGAGGGCATGGGTTCCGATAACAAGGTCAATCTTGCCATCCTTGAGATTCCTTAAGAGAGCCTCCTTCTCCTTTCTCTCTATATCTGCGGTGTAGAGGGCAATTCTTACCCCGATACCCTTAAAGAGCTCATATGCGTTCTCTGCATGCTGTCTTACCAAGAGCTCAGTCGGTGCCATGAATGCGACTTGATTCCCCTTGTCTATCTCATGGAGCGCAGAGATCCATGCAATCAATGTCTTACCAGATCCCACATCCCCCTGTAGGAGCCTATTCATAGCCTTCTTTCCGTCTAAATCCTCCCTGATTTCTCCGAGAACGCTCTCCTGGTCCTCGGTGAGGGTAAAGGAGAGATGCTTGATAAAGTATGACTCAATCTGAGAGAGCCCGGATTTCTGGCTCTTTCTTATTCGCTCTGTTTTGTTTCTGAGTGCATTTAGCTCAAGGTAGAAGAGCTCTATGAATGACAGAGTGCGCTTTGCTCTCTCTATGCTTTCAAAGGAGGTTGGGGCATGGAGAGTCAAAAGAGCCTCCTTTCTTCCCATGAGACTGTACTTTTCTCTGATTCTCTCTGGAAGTGCCTCTTTGATCTCCACATTTTCCAAGGCATAGCCGACTGCACTTCTGATAGTGTTCTGCCTTAGATTTCCGGAGATGGGATATATGGGGATGATTGAGCCAAGGCCAAGCTCTTCCTTTGTCTTTTTTAGCTCAAATTTTGAGGTGCTGTACTCATAGCCTTGTCTCTGAACAGTTGCGTGAATAAACCAAGTGGAGCCAATAGTCAATTGGCTCTCTAAGAAGGGCCTGTTGAAGCAGAGGATCTCAAGTGTTCTTCCATTTATATCCTTTGCAAAGGCCTTGAAGAGCTTCTCCCCCTTGTTCTTCATTCTAAACGATGTGGCTCCTACTATTGCTATTTCGCAGTTTATTACTGGATTGTCTTGAGTTGCATCTAAAAGCGTTCTCTCTTCTCTTCTGTCGTCATATGCCCTGGGAATATATTCGATTAAGTCCTCAAGAGAGGTAATGCCTATAGCTAAGAATTCTGTCTCTATGGCCTTTCCGATTCTCGGTGCTTTTGTGAGACTTGTCATTACACCGGTATCTGGAGGCAGAGCCTTCCAAGGTATGCAAAGAGATACCTTAGTCCAAAGAAGAGGAGAACAAGGACAACAAGAGCTGTAATCGTAACGGCCCTCTCACTCGGCTCTCCATTTCTCTTGAACGCCTTGAATATGCTTTTTATGACGTTCACAAGTGGGTTTACCGCCATAGAAAAGCGCATTAGATTAGCACTTGTATTCGGGTTTCTCGAGAAGACGGCAACTGTTCTGAGTATAAGGAGTATTCCTGCAAGGATAATAAAAAATGATAGGCAGTAGCCCCAGAAGAACTGCAGAAAAAGGTACAAGAAGAAGCCTAGTGTGAGGCGTCCATATTGTCCAAAATATTGCAAGACCGACTGCAGTAGCTCAATGCAGGCGAAGGCTACAATTGGCGAGAAATCCAGCATTCCGACCATCATTCGCTTTCGTCTGAAGAGGTTTAGATATGGGTCGACGACCATTGCGAGGTAGTAGACTATTGAGCCCTGCCTTGGTGCTCTTATAAACCATGAGATCAGGATTCTGATCCAGATCAAAATAGAGTAGACCTGGAGAATTCGCGCAAAAAACAGAGCTATGTAACGTAAGGCAACCACTTTTAAGATTCTATCCTATGATGATGTCTTCTACTATGGGAAGATCCTCTATTTGGGCTCTAAATTCCTTTGAGAAATTTGTAAAGAGGGTGCTGTTGATTTTGAGCGTTTCTCTTGGGCTTTCAGAGAAGCGCATATATACAGGTACGCTTCCGGGATAGCTCATGAGTATTGACCTAAGCTCTCCGAGATCGTCTCTCTTTGCATTCTCTGAGAGTATTATCGTGACTCTTCCAACTGATATCGGCCTTAGGTCATATGGTGATACAGCATTCTCTATTTTGAATGATATGGTTCCATCATCTCGCCTTGCGAAGGTCCCCTCAAAGCCGTAGATGCCCTCTTCTTCAACCATGTCACCCATCTTCTCAAAGGCCTTCGGAAATGCCACAGCCTCCACCTCGCCCTCTTTGCTCTGAAGCCTGTAGATTCCCATCTTCTCCTTTTTCGCCTTGGTAATGGTGACCTTTTTTGATGTCACAAGAGCGATGAATTGAGTGGGGTAGTTGAGCGGAACACGCTCGAGGTTCTCAAGGCTTATTCTGACCGACTCTTCAATCGCGCTCTTGTACTCATCGAGTGGGTGCCCTGATATAAAGAAGCCAAGCATGTCCTTTTCGTCTTTGAGTATATCAATTTTGCTTTTTTCGTTTGGAGCTGGCTTTAGCTGGTACTCACTTACAGAGGGCGCATCATCTCCAAAGAGCGACATTTGGCCAAACTGGAGTATGTTCTTTGAGTCCTTGTCGAATTTCAGTGCATCGTCGACATTGAATAAGAGCTTTGCTCTATCGCTCTCTATTGAGTCAAATGAGCCGGCAGAGATCAGAGATTCGAGGATTCTCTTGTTCAGCACGTTCTCTTCCTGCCTTGATATAAAGTCCATGAAGCTCTTGTATTTGCCATTTTGCTCGCGCTCTTTGATTATCTTCTCAACGGCCTGCTCGCCAACGTTCTTTATGGCGGCAAGGCCATAGACTATGTTGTTTCCATCAACCGAGAAGTAGACATCCGAGGTGTTTACATCCGGAGGGACAATCTTGATGGAATACTTTGGAGCAAGTTGCAGGTACTCTCTGAACTTATCTGGGCTATTCATCTCGTTCGTGAGGTTTGCCGCCAGAAATTCCCTGAGGTAGTTTGCCTTGAGGTAGGCTGTCTGATAGGCAATTATGGAATATGCAACCGCATGCGATTTATTGAAGCCATAGCCGGCAAAGGGCTTTAGATGCTCAAAGATCTCCTCTGCGTGCTTTTTGGAGTGTCCCTTCTTCTCAGCGCCATCGATGAATTTCACGAGCTCGGCAGATAGCTGCTCTGCCTTCTTCTTGCTCATTATTCTTCTCAGGTTGTCAGCCGCTCCAAGAGAGTAGCCTGCGATGATTTGGGCAACCTGCATAACCTGCTCTTGGTATACGATAACTCCATAGGTCGGCTTTAGAATCTCCTCAAGAGAGGGGTCAGGATAGGTAATAGGTATTCTGCCCCACTTGGAGTCGATGTATTGGTCTATGAACTGCATAGGGCCTGGCCTATAGAGTGCATTCATGGCAACAAGCTCCTCTATCGAGCTTGGCTTAAGGCGTTTGAGGTGCTTCTGCATGCCTTGGGATTCAAACTGGAATACTAGAGCGGTATCTCCGTTTTGAAGCATCTTGAATGTAGCTTCATCGCTCTCACTTATTCTATTTATGTCAAAGTCGGGTCTCTTCTTTTTTATCAGCTCGATTGTGTGCTTTATAAGTGTCAGGGTCTTGAGTCCCAGAAAGTCCATCTTTACAAGGCCGCACTCCTCAAGCTCAGTCATCGTGTACTGAGTTGCCAGCGCTCCTGTCTTGTAATCTGTGCATAGAGGAACATAGGTATCGAGTCTCTCGCGTCCAATGACTACTCCGGCTGCATGAAGAGAGCTGTGCCTAGAGAGTCCCTCAAGTCTCTTTGCAGTTTCGAAGAGCTCATGGTAGATTGGGCCCTTCTTCTCGTATTCTTGGAGCTTGGGCTCCCTGTCAATTGCATCTTGGAGCTTCCAGTGCTTTATATCTGGAATGACATCGGGAATGAGATTTGTTATCTTATTGGTCTCATCAAGGGGTATATCCAGCACTCTCGCGACATCTTTCACAACCTGCTTTGCCTTGAGTGTTCCGAATGTGGATATCTGGCCGACTGAGTCCTTTCCATAGTGATTGGTGACGTACTTTATGACCTCAGACCTGCCTTCGAAGCAGAAATCAACGTCAAAGTCAGGAAGCGATACTCTCTCTTCATTTAAGAATCTCTCGAAGAGAAGGTTGTACTTGATTGGGTCTACGTCGGTTATCTCGGTTGTGTATGCAACTAGAGAGCCTGCCCCAGATCCCCTTCCGGGTCCCACTGGAACTCCGTGGGTCTTTGCCCAGTGTATGTAGTCCCTGACAATCAGGAAGTAGGATGGAAAGCCCATTCTTGAGATGACATCAAGCTCATGCTGGAGCCTTGATTTAAGCTTTTCCAGCTCTTCGCCCTCTGCATTTGGATATCTTTTCTTGAGACCCTCATATGATAGGGCAGTGAGATACTCGCCATCTGAGCTATACTCTTTCGGGATCTCGCATTTTGGGAGAATGGGGCCTGGGAAGTTTATCTCTAGGTTGCAGCGATCTGCCACTATCCTGGTATTATCAATTGCCTCAGGCCACTCTTTGAAGAGCTCTCTCATCTCCTCTTCGCTTCTGAAGTAGTATTCGCCTTCCTTGTATCTTAGGCGGTTCTCATCATTCTTCTTTTTCCCCGTTCCGATGCAGAGAAGCGTATCGTGTGCGTTGGAGTCGTCTCTTTCGATGTAGTGAATGTCATTTGTGGCGACAATTGGAATCTCAAGCTCTTTTGCGATCTTGATCAGAGCCTCTCTTGCTATTCTCTCTTCGGGAATCCCGTGATTCTGAATCTCAATGTAGTATCTGTCTCCAAATAGCTCTTTATACCAAAGCGCAGCCTCTCTTGCCCTTGCAACGCTTGGCGCTCTGAAATTATCTCCATATCTCTTTGAGCCCAGAATAAGGCGTGATAGCTCTCCAGCAACACATGCAGAGAGGCAAATGAGATTGTCAGAGTATTCTTTGAGAGATTCCTTATCGATTCTTGGCTTATAGTAATAGCCCTCGCTCCATGCAATTGAATTGAGCTTCATGAGGTTGTGATAGCCTTTGTCATTCATAGCAAGGAGTATTAGGTGGAAGTAGTTCTCCTCTCCGGTAGGAGTCTTATTGAAGCGGCTCTCGGGGGCTATGTAGAATTCGCATCCCACAATTGGCTTTATGCCATTTTCTCTGCAGGCCTTGTAGAATTGAATCGCCCCAAACATGTTTCCATGGTCTGTCAGCGCAAGTGCGTCCATATTAAGGCTCTTTGCTTTTTCCATGTATCTCTTTATGGATGCAGCGCCATCGAGAAGCGAGTAGTCAGAGTGGTTATGAAGGTGTACGAAGCTACTCATAGCTCTCTCCCTTTGCGTAGTTTGGCTCTGTGAGAGCTATCTCATTGAGGCTTCCGACAATATCCTCAATGAAGCCTTCCAGGAGTGCCTTTTGAAGTGGCAGTATCGAGAAAGAGGAGTCTATGAAGGTCGATATGCTCTTTATAAGCGACGACTCTCCATCCTTTCCAATTGGGAATTTAAGAGAGTTGAATATATTGTCCATGTCTCTTGAGGTGTAGGTTCCGACTGTGGGGAATGTAAGCACAAGATGAGCTTGGCTCAATGTGTTCTGGTTGACATGGGTCACGAATGCCCCAAAGACCGTCTCCTCGGGAGATCTGTTATAGGAGCCTGCCTTCAAGAACTTTCCGAATGTGCTCATGTCGCTCACTCCGACCCTTACTTTTGTAATGAGGCCCTTTGGAGGGATTGATATCTGTCCATTCTTGTCAATTAGCTGAGAGGCCTGTATCCAGTGGTTCTTGAATCTCTTCTTTTTCATGTACCTGAGCTCAACGCTCGCGTTGAGGGCTATCATAACGGGAACAATTGAGGTAACTGGATTCACAATTGAGAGAGCGCCTCCTAGGGTTGCTCTTTTTGTTATGATGCTGACTCCGATTGAGTTTATGGCTTCCAGCAGAATCGATGGGAGAACATTCTTTCCGTAGTTTGCAAGGTCATAGAGGTTTACCATAGCTCCAAACTCTGCGATTCTGTCATTTCTCTGGAAATCTTCCAGTTCTTTTATGTCGCCGAGGTAGATTATTGAATCAAAGTTTGAGTTTATGAGCGGATATGTGTTTTTGCCGGTCATAATCGAGGATCCGCCAGACCAGATGAGAGGAGATGTTGCCTTTTGAGAGGTTTGAGCAAACTCTGATAGTGTCTTAGGCCTATGTATAATTGGCGAGCTAACTCCTTCGTACATTTCTTCTCCTCTTTAAGTCCGTTACCCTCTTTACGATTTTGAGCATATCCTCTGTATCCATGCAGCTGCAGTCTATAACTGAGAGCTCTGATATTATTTGCTCGCTTGGAGTATTCGGCCTCTCCAGAAGCTTATTTGAGAGCGACTCTATAATAATCGATCTGGATTGATAGCATGTTTCGCAGGGCTTTACTCCCACCTCGTCATATGCTCTCTCGATATCCCTCATGCTTCTCTCTTTCTGGAATGTCTCAAAGGTCCTGATCTCCTTCTCATTCAATTCGAATGCAGGAACCATGCACGATAGAACAGCCTCGTTGTCCATTAAGACCGCGCAGAGTCCACATAGTCGTCCCCTGCAGTGTGCATTTACAGTGCTATTATCGAGGTCTTCCTGCAGTACAAGCGAGAGTGGTTTATTTGAATTGAGATTCAATGATAGCATCTTGCCGTCGATTACGCATTCAATTTTCATTTGATCTCCCTGAGAGAAGGCTCTCGATATTCACTGCTCCTGTGGGCAGTTCAGGGCTCTCTTTGCCTGTTGCCTGCTTTAGGGCATTTAGGAAGGCTCCCATCGTCATGCTCTTGGCAATTGCAACAATAGAGGAGAGTATGCCGTCATTTTTGTTGTGGTCCACTATACTGAGATTGATCTTGCATGTGTTGGACAGAACTGCACCGCACTCCTCGAGCGTTAGGAGTATATGTCTCTTTATCCTCTCTTTTACGTCTTTTGTGTTAATGACGTTATCAAGGTTAAGCGTTGCCCATATGTTACGAACAACTGGCTTGTAGCTGTACTCTGATATGCTGAGCTCTATTATTTCGGCTCCGAATCCAGAGGGCTCGAACTCGCAGGGGCTATTCGGGTTCTCGACTTTGAATCTTATTGAGATTGGAGGCTTCTCCTTATCTTTGATTGAGTCGATCTTCATAGCTGCCTCTTTAAGCTGCGGAGTGAGGCAGGAAGTGAATCTATTTAGGGTATCTGGACCGCTATCTATGGTGTCGCTTGAGCGCTCTATGAAGATGAAGGCTCCCTCGCTTCCCTTTTTCTCTACTATCTCATTTTCGATAATCGATTTCCAATACTCAATGTCGCGAGAGGAGCTTCCTGATGTGTTAAGGGATATGTTGTGCTTCTGAGTATATGTGATCTGGGCCTCAAATGGAGAGTGCTTTGCAAAGGTTGTTGAGAATCCGGCAATCCCGACTGCCATGGCAAAGCCTATGCCCCTTATGTTTCCCATCAGGCCAAACTCGCTCTTCATAAGGGAATTGGTCATCCACTTTCTGTTGTAGGATGAGAGCTCTGATATCTTTTCAATCGAATCCTGATATTCAGAGATGTCTATCGATGGGAGTATGTCGTTGAATTTAGTGCTGCCGCTATCAAAGGAATCAAAGTACTGAATCGGTGTGAGCGTATTCTTCATTGGGAGCTTTGATATATGCACAGAGGAGGCTGCGCTTGCCTCTGGGTATCCAAGTCCGCCAGAGAAAGAAGCTGGTGCATTGAAGCTTTTGAGTATTGATACTCTTCCTCTGAATCTCCCCACTCTGTAGAGTGGAAGGAGACCTGCCATAGCCTGTCTCTGAAGCTCATGGGGAGCAATGGGATATGCACCTTGGTCGACACTCATATCAGCATCCTCAAATGCCATGTTTCCCTCTTCGTCGAAGTAGGTGGTCTTCTTTATCTTAAATTGGGGCCTTGCTGCGCGCGCAACAGAGCGCATTCTGGTTGGAAGCCCCGTTTTTTTGGCTGCAATAGCGGCAATCACGGAGAAGATTACCGGTGTTATCAGATATTCGTCTCTCTTGGAGAAGTGCTTTTGGTTGATAATCTCTATAAGATTCTCGCTGATTCCGGTATGGTAGCTTACATTTTTTCTGATTGGCTCTTCCCATTGAGAGGGAGACTCGATGGTGATTCCCTTGCCGTCAAGCCATGCATAGGTTGCATACCTATATGGATTTGAGAAGAGAGTTGCGTTGAAGGTGAACTCGCTCTCTGTTTTTCTCATCTTAGATAGCTCTTCATCGCTTGGAATCTGCTCCTTTCCAAAAGAGTATTCATAGGGCTCGATAAATTCAGTTGGACCACTTTCTTCATCAATCGGCTCAGTAATTGGCGTTATTTTGCTCAGCGCTATTTCAACTGATTCGAAATCGGTTCCGAATAGGGCAAGAAGAGGCTGCCCTTTATATGCAATCTCGCCGCTTGCGAAGATGGGTATATCTCCATCTATGAATGAGATGGAGTTATTTCCCTCAAGGTCTTCTCCCTTGAGGATAAAGAAGCTTTTATCGAGGTTTGGAAGGTTGAAGCCAAGGAGTTTTGAATGGCCGATAGGACTACGTAGAATAAGCCCATATTGTATGTTGTACTTGGTGAAGCCCTTCCTATCTGCCATAGGAAAAAGACTACTTTAAAAAGGAGCTTTTTTCTATTCTTTTCACTTCTGATATATAATTTCAGAGATGAATCCCAAAGAAGAGATCAAAGAGCTTGAAGAGAGGCTCAGAAAATACCAAGACACCTACTACAAAGAGGGCAAGAGCCTGGTAAGTGACAGTGAATACGATAGGCTCTTCGATAGGCTTAGATCGCTCGAGAGCGAGTATCCGGAACTTTCTTCCCCAGATAGCCCCACGCTTAGAGTGGGCTCTGACCTCACAAGCGATTTTCCTGAGGTGAGGCACTCTATTCCGGTGCTTTCCCTTGATAAGGCCTACTCATCGCAGGAGGTTCTGTCATTTATCGATAAATCGATAAAGAAAGAGGGCGAGGAGCTCTCTTTTGTAGCGGAAGAGAAGATAGATGGCATATCCATGGTTCTCTATTATCAGGATGGAATTCTCGAGAGGGCAGTCACAAGAGGAAATGGCGAGATTGGAAACGATGTTACGCCGAATATCAAGACAATCTTCTCTGTGCCTCTAAGGCTAAAGGAGAGTGTAACGCTGGCAGTAAGGGGGGAGGTCTATCTTCCAAAGGCGGATTTTGAGAGGATCAACGCAGAACTAGATGAGGAGATGAGGGCTGCAAATCCAAGAAACTTGGCAGCAGGATCGGTAAGGCGCCAGAGGTCGAGCGAGACTGCGCGCGTTCCCTTGGATATATTCTCTTACGAGGGTTTTTGGCAAGATAAGAGCAAGACGCCCAAAGACCATCTATCCATCCTCTCTAAGCTAAAGGAGCTTGGATTCAGAATAGACCCCAATCTTGCCTTTTTTGACAAAACCAAGGAGGAGGCTGAAAGGCGCTTAGAAGAGGCGGGTCTTAAGGGACTCTCTGGGTCCTTTTACGATCTTCAGAAGTATATAGATGGTGAGAGCAGAATAAGAGCAAAGCTTCCATATGAGATAGATGGGCTAGTATTTAAGATCAATGAGCTTGATGTAAGAGAGCGCTTTGGCTATACAGGCCACCATCCAAGATGGGCAATAGCCTATAAGTTCGAGCCTCCCGAGGCAGAGGCCACCCTACTGGATATTACTTGCCAAGTTGGAAGAACTGGAAGAATAACCCCTGTTGCCGAGATAACCCCGACGAAGATTGGTGGATCTACTGTAAAGAGGGCAACCCTTCACAATCAGGA
>CANRIJ010000051.1 GCA_947630635.1 uncultured Spirochaetaceae bacterium
TTTTTCACGGTTCCTATTTTTTCCATAGAAGCCTCCTAATAGCTAATACAGAAAAATTTTGAATTTTGTCCAAAAATACCCGTTTTTCCATGAAATATGGCCAGAAAGCGGCCAAAACGGGCTTATCTCCATCTCTCTCCTTCCATATGGCGCCCTCTGCCTATGCATAGAGGCGGAAGAGGAGGAGAAGTGAATGTTAGTCCTCAGCCTCAAGAACAAGAGTGATCTCTATGCCAGTGGTGATGGCAGAGCCTGTTCCGGAAGATGGGAGCTTGACTGTTCCAGACGTGAATTTGGCGCCTGTTATACTATCTTCCTCAAGATCAAGGGTCTTTCCGAGGTTCTCAGCAGAGACAGTTCCTGTCACATTGATGTTGCCCGAGCTCTTTGTGAATACCAATTCTGGTGCGTCTGGGCAGGTAAGCGTGATAGCCGTAACAGAGCTCCAATTGGTATCGGTATTTGTCGGAGTGATATTGCTCTGGTTTACTGAGTAGACGCTGACAGCGGCCGTTCCAGTTATTGACGATACCGTGAGAGTCGGATTTCCGTCTGCTGCATCATATGTGCCGCTGAATGTCCCCTCGACTGTGTATTCTGCATTGGTTGTCTGGATAGCTATCGTTCCAGTGATTGAGAACTCGGCATCCTCAAATGCCTCTGCCTGGCCAGTCACCTTTCCGGAGAAGGAGACATCTGTTGAGCTGAGAGTTGCTGTGATTGATCCCTCCATTCCGTTTGGAAGGGTGACGGAGAAGGAGGTTCCGTCTTCTGCAGCGGTTCCGCTGAAGCCAGAGAAGCCAGATAGCGCTGCTGATCCAGAGACGGTTGCCGTGACTGGGGCAGCAAAGTATGCGGTGACCGCATTGGCTGTGGTTGCTGCTGGCTCTGTCGAGTCGATTGATACATGGAAATCTTGTTATCTATATTGGTGATTTTTTACCTTGTTATGGTGAATGCATTGTATTTCTAATTGGTTTTAGCTTGTTTATTTATGCTTCTAAAATGTTTATGCCTTATTTGGTCTATTTTAATTGTATTATTTGATATTGATTTTTTTTGTGATTATGAAGTGTGTCTATTTTGCTGTTTGTCAGTTACTTGTTTTGTAGTTTTTATGTTTTGAACTTAGGCTTTAGATGAGTTTTATCTAAGTTTTTTTTGATGGATTTATAATGTAGGCTGTTAACGGTGTAAAGAAGGAGGCCAAATAATGCTAAAGGGTAAGACAGCGGTAATTACAGGAGGAACTAGGGGTATAGGTTTTGCAATTGCTGAGAAGTTTCTGGAAAATGGAGCAAATGTCGCAATTGCGGGATCTAGAAAGGAGACTGTTGATAAGGCTCTTGAAAGGCTTGAAGGGTATAAAGACCGAGTAATGGGTATATGGCCAGATCTAGTCAGTCCGGATGAGGTAAAGGCAGCCTTTGATTCAGTAAAGGATAGATTTGGATCGCTCGACATTCTTATTAACAATGCTGGCATATCCTCAAGAACGAGTATCTATGACTATACAATCGAGGAGTTTGAAAAGATCATAGACCTCAATTTCAAGGCAGTCTTTGTTTGCTCTCAGGCAGCTGCAAGGATTATGAAGAAAGAGGGTGGTGGAGTTATTATCAACACCAGCTCAATGGTTGGTAAGTTTGGTCAGCCATCTGGCTGTGGATACCCTGCAACTAAATTTGCAGTAAATGGAATGACACAATCACTGGCTAGAGAACTTGCTAAGGACAATATAAGAGTAAATGCAGTAGCCCCTGGTGTTACAAGAACCGATATGGTTGCCTCTCTTCCAAAGGAAATGGTTGATAGAATCTCTCAGAATATTCCTCTTGGGCGTCCAGGGGAGCCAGTTGATGTGGCGAATGCATATCTCTATCTTGCCAGTGATATGGCATCCTATGTAACTGGTACTATTTTGAGTGTAGATGGAGCAGCAATGAACTGATCTTTATGTGTGATCTAGTCAGTATCTATACAGCGAAAAATACTATAGAGGCCGATTATTTGGTCTCTATATTTTTATCCAATGGCATAAATGCAGTAAAGAAGGGGATAAATGATACAGGCTTCTTAGAAGTCTATGCAGGATATTCTCTTTATCCAGTTGAGATATTGGTAAGTAGAGATGACAAAGATAAAGCAAACATGCTTTTAGATGAAATATTCGGCAAGAACGATTTAGAGATCTGTAAATAAGAGTGTGTTGTATTCTTTTTTTTTGGTTATTACATCAACTCTTATAAATGACTAAAATCGCAGGAATAGGGAGATTTCAGATGTCAAAGCTCAATAGACTTGTCAAAGCAATGATGGAATATGATAAGAGAGATGCCCAAGAGATACAGCATTTTATCAAAGTTCGCGCTTTTTCTGAGATGATTGGGAGAGAAGAGGGCCTCTCAAAGGATGAGCTCTTCACATTGGAGGCTGCTGCGATAACACATGATATAGGCATTAGGCTCTCTCGGGAAAAATATGGGGATACAAGCGGAAAACATCAGGAAGAATTGGGTCCAAGTGAGGCGAGAGCTCTTCTGGAGAGTCTCTCTTTTCATGAAGAGACTATAGAGCGCGTCTCTAAGATGATCAGTCTTCACCATAGCTACGATAGAGTCGATGGCTTGGATCTGAGAATTCTTATGGAAGCTGATGCTCTAGTAAATTTATGTGAGCATAATTCTAATAGAGAAGAGATTGAAAGGGTCTATGGTTCTATATTTAGAACAAATACCGGCAAGGCAATTTGCAGGATTATGTTTGGCTTAGATTGATTTCCCATTGACTATTTATTTTATTGTTTATTTTTAATAAATATCGTCTGTGAATTTTATGGTAAAGCATTTTCTAAAATTTTTTTAAAGGAAAAACAACTGAGAAATACTAATTTTGGAGGGAGTTATTAGGTAGTATTTATCGGTTGCATTTTAGAACTATAGAGAACTGGGGCAGTTTTTTTAAAAATTATTCTTATTCAAGTAAAGAGTTTTGTTTGACAGCTAATTGCAGACATGGAAGAATTGTTATAGAAAAGGTTTTCTATGTCGGTACTTATAACTGATGTTGCTAAGCTTGCTGGGGTTTCGATCTCTACTGTTTCCAGGGTTATAAATGATACTGGATACCCTGTTAAGCCGGCAGTCAGAGAGAAGGTTTTGTCAGCTTCAAAAGCACTTAATTATGTACCGAATAATGCCGCTAAGACTCTTAGGAAAAAGAAGAGAAATGGTATAGCTTTAATAGTAAGAAGCATTAGCGATCCATATTTCAACGATATTGAGAAAGGCGTTACTGAAACAGCCATTAAGAATGGGATATTTGCCTCTGTTTTCTCTTCTATGCAAGATACTGAATTTGAGATTCAGTATTATAACATGCTGATTGAGCAGCAATATGCTGGGGTAATAATTGGCTGTGGTGCCTATGGTGGCTCAAAGACTAATAAGCGTTTGAAAATAGCTGTTAGACAGCTTCAAAACCAAGGGTGCAAGGTTATTGCCTTGGCTCCCCAGGGCTTCGAGGTCCCTACGATATCTGTTGATAACATAGATGTGGGCTATAAGGCTACAAAAGCATTAATTTCGAAGAGGCATAAGGATATCGCCTATTTAGGTGGATATATTGATCACTTAGTTGAGGATGCAAGATTTTTAGGTTATCAGAGAGCGTTGGAAGAAGCTGGGCTGATTTATAACCCTCTTCTTGTTTACACATCTGGATATAGTATTCAAGGTGGCTATGATAACTGCACGAGGCTTCTTGCATGTAAGGAGGATTTTACTGCAGCGTATTGCTCCAATGATCATATTGCATGTGGTTTTATTCAATGCCTAAAAGAGAGAGGACTTAAAGTACCTGAAGATGTATCTGTGGTTGGCACTGGAGGCTTTTATGAGGAGTTTGGCTTTCAGATCTCGAAAAGCCTTTCCACCGTCAAATTCCCATTCTATGAATTGGGTGAGAAAGCGGTAGATTACATAATAGGGGAGAAAGAACTTTCTAATGATTTCAATGAGATTATGCCAACTGAAGTTGTCTTAAAAGCGACGACTTCAGAACTGACATAAATTTTTTGGATAATATAGAAAACGATTTCTATATTGAGTCGAATATTTCTTTTCATAGGAGGGATGTAATGAAGAGAATTTTGTCATTGTTGCTTGTAATGCTGGCACTTATGGATTCTGTTTTTGCAGGTGGATCAAATGAATCTGCAGGAACATCAGACGGTATTGCCTGGCCAAAGGTCATGACACTTGGAACAGCTGGTACTGGTGGAGCCTATTATTCAAATGGCGTAACACTTGGAACGCTTTTTGAGAAGTATCTTCCTACTAAAGTAACAGTTGAGATTACTGGTGGAGCAATTGAGAATGTTGTTCTCATGAGTCAGGGTGAGCTTGATATTGCTATGACAAACGAGCATCTTGGTTATTTTGCCGATCACAAAATGAGTCCGTATGAGGATCTTGAGAATCCTAATTTCTCAGTTCTTTCCGCTGGTCTTACTCCGGGTGTTATCCACTTTGTTGTTGGTGGAAATTCCGATATAAAGAGCCCTGCGGACCTAAAGGGCAAGGTTGTTGCCGTAGGCACACAGGGCAATGGATCCTTATCAACAATTGAAGCTGTACTCAATTTCTATGGGATCACATTTGATGATTTTACACCAAGCTACCTTAATTACACAGAGGGGTGTCAGGGTATTCTTGATGGGACCGTTGATTGCTGTATAGTTCCTGCATGGGCCCCTGTCGCATCAGTTCAGCAGCTTGCAGCTGCAGGTAAGCCATATAAAATCATTGACGTTGATAGACGTGATGAGTTTGTAGAGGAGAGCCCGTTCTATATTACTTGGGAAATTGAGCCAAATACTTATCCAGGACAGGACTATGAGGTTAAGACATTGGCAACTGCCAACATCATCATAGTCAGAAAGGATCTTCCAGAAGATATCGTATACGAGCTTACAAAGACTCTTTGGGAGAATATAGAGGAAGTTTACACAGCTCTTCCTGGGCTGAGATATTCTCTTACCCTGGATAATGCTCTTGATACAACATGTGAAATTCATCCGGGAGCTTTGAAATACTACAGAGAAATTGGACTCGTTGATTAAAAGAGATTGAAGATTGAGTCTCCAATGGGGGCATTTGCCCTCATTGGTTAAATCAAGGAGAAATTTTATGGAAAAAGGAAAAAAGATCCTCAGCTGGATAACGATATTGGTGTGTCTTGCTGCTGGCATTTTCCATCTCTCTGTTGGAGTGACAGCTATGTCCACCATGACCTTAAGAACATGGCACTGGATGTTTATTGTCGTTCTCGCTTTCATCGCTTTTCCAGCAAAGAAGGGCGGGAAGCTACTGAGATGGTATGACATCATTTTTCTTTTAGTTGGTATGGCGACAGCTGCCTATATGATTTGGCAATGGCCATCTAGAGGTCAGCTTTTGGCTGCTAAGAGTCCTGTATTGCAAATAGCGGATAAGGTTGTAGGAGTATTGGTAATTCTTGTGGTTCTTGAGGCTACTCGAAGAACAACCGGTCTGGCAATGGCGATAACTGCCGCTGTTGCACTAGTGTATCTTTTTTGGCTAGGACCATATATGCCCGGTATCTTTGTCCATAAGGGATACTCTTTTGATCGTGTAATGCCTTATATGATGTTTACTACAGAGGGTCTTTTCGGCATCTCGCTTGGTACTTGTGCTTCATTTATTGTATTGTTTGTGCTATTTGGAGCTTTCTTGCAGGTAACAGGTGGCGGAAAATTCTTTATTGAATCAGCCTACAGTCTCTCAGGACGCTTTAGAGGTGGTCCTGCAAAGACAGCTGTTATCTCATCTGCACTTATGGGATGCATATCAGGTTCTCCAATTGCAAATGTCGTAACCACTGGAACCTTTACTATACCTTTGATGAAGAATGCTGGATATGAAGGCGAGACCGCTTGTTCTATTGAAGCAGTTGCATCAACCGGAGGGATGCTGATGCCACCTATGATGGGAGCAGCTGCATTCATCATGGCACAGTATTTGAATATTCCATATGGCAGTGTTTGTGTTGCTGCAATCGTGCCAGCAGTCATGTATTATGCAGTTCTTTTCATTATTGTAGATAAAGAGGCAGCAAAGAAGAGAATCCTAGGTCTTCCGAAATCGGAGTTGCCAAGTCTAAAGAAAGCGCTGATATCAAGAGGATTTCTTTTAGTTCCGCTAATTGTTCTCATTGTTTGTCTTTTTAACAACTACTCGCCACAGAAAACTGTCTTCTGGTCTTTGGTAATCCTTATTGCTGTTTCCTTTATCAAGAAAGAGACAAGGTTGACGCCAAAATCATTTTTGGAGGCATTTAGAAGTGGAATAACGGGAGTTGTTTCTGTAGCTACAGCATGTGCCGCAGCGGGTCTTGTGGTAATGGCTATAAGTATGACTGGCCTTGGTGTAAGGTTTACTTCTTCTATAGTCACCATAAGTGGAGGCAATCCATTTGTTGCACTCATCTTTACGATGCTTGCATCTCTTGTCTTAGGAATGGGACTTCCTGCCGCCGCCGTATATATCGTAGTTGCGTGTGTTGCAGCACCGGCACTCATTAATATGGGGTTCAGTCCAATTGCATCTCATATGTTCGTATTCTATTTTGGTATTATATCCACTATTACTCCTCCAGTTGCTCTGACTGCTTATGCAGCAGCAGGTCTAAGTGAAGGAGCAAAGGCTGCAAAGGTTGGATTAAGGGCGTTTTTATACGCGATAGTCGCCTTTATTCTTCCATTTGTTTGGATGTATGAACCGAGTTTCTTATTGAATGCGCCTATTCTTCAGATTGTAATCAATCTTGTTATCGCTGCGTTTAGTCTCTTCTTTGTGGCTAGCGGAACGGTTGGATGGCTTTTCAATAGGATCAATCCAGGTGGAAGAGCGTTTTGCTATGTGCTTGCAGCTTCTATGCTGGTTCCATTTTTAACAGTAAATATCGTTGGCTTTGCCATAGGAATAATTACTTTAGTTCTCAGCAAACTTAAGATGCTGAAATTCTTAGATTCAAGAAAGGAGAAATTGCTAAATGAGCAAGAACACAACGCCGCAGTTTAATATGTATTCAAGTCTTAACGAGATTCTTGATGCTTCTGTCAGTGATGAGCGTGTACAGCGCTTAAAGCAGATAGCTAGTTTGGATTTGCCAGAGGGAACTCCTAAGGAAGTAGAAGACTATCTTTTGAGACAATGGTGCAGGCAGGTAAATATTACCTATGCTCGCTTTGTTGCTGGAATTAAGGTGGATCCGAAGGATGTAGATTATTGTTTGGAGGGTGCAATTGATATCCATGCCCATGGTGGTTCTGATCCTTTTGGGCGTCTTTTATTAGAAGATGAAGTTGCAATTGACTATTCAAAGGCACATATGGCAGGAGTTGTTTTTAAGACTTGGCATACCCCTTCGGCTTCGAGAAATCAGCTTTTGCAGAAAATGCTGGATAAATGGGCAGAAGAGGAAGGCAACGGAGTAAAGCCAGTAAAGATCTTTGGAGGCATAACTCTGAATAAAACTCAGGGAGGCCTTAATCCAATTGCAGTTGAGAGATGCCTTAAGTTCCCTGGGATGAAGTATGTCTGGCTTCCAATGGTTGATTCATATCACCACAAGAGAGTTGTTGATGATAATTGGGAATCGGGTGCTGGAATTGAGCTTTTGGATGGGAACGGAAAAGTCAAAGGCGAACTCAAAGAGATTATGAGAATCTGCGCCGACAATGACTTGGTTCTTGCCTCTGGCCATTATGGATATAAAGATTCAATCGTGGTTATGGAAGAAGCCAGAAAAATGGGTGTAAAGCACTGTGAGCTCATCCATCCAACTCATATTCATTCGAAACATACAATTAAGCAGATGAAAGAATATGCAGATATGGGCGTTATGGTCATGCTATGTGCTCTTGGATTTACCTGCTTTCCAATCCATGAAGAGGGTCCTATTTATGCTACAAAGATTATTGAAGAAGTAGGCGAAGATCATCTTGTATTCGGAACTGATTACGGTCAGGTTCACAATCCAAGACATATTGTCGGAGTAAGATGGGCTGCTCAGCTTCTTCTCTCTTATGGTGTAAAGAAAGAGACAATTAGAAAGATCTTCAGTATTAATACGGCAAAGCATTTGGATATTGAACCAGCAGTAACAATTTGATGGCAAATAGTTTTCCTTGGCTGTGAGGGGCCCCTCCCTCATGGCCTTTTAAAGGCAATGAAAATGAATATAGCAATTATAGGTATGGGAAAAACAGGCCATTCTTTGGCTTGTGCTTTGATTGATAAAAACTTTTCTGTAACGGTTTGGGATAGAGATAAAGACAAACTCAGTGTTATTGAAAAGAACGGCATTGATGCAACTGGTGCGATTGAGGGACATTATAGTGTTAAAGTTGAGCCTGATATAAAGAAGGCGATCGCCAATGCTGATTATATTACGGTCAACACCTTGGCAGGTGGGCATCGAGATATTGCAAATCTGATAAAAGGCTCACTCTCCAATGGGCAGAAAATACTTATATTCAATGGCAATTGGGGAATTATGGAATTCAAGGATATTCTTCAGGATGAGATAGAGAAGAAGGACATAGTTCTTATAGAGACATCTGGAATGCACCTAATGACCGATTTACCAGAAGTTGGGCATCCTCATATTAAGAAAATAAAGAAAAGCCTTGGAATAAGCATTTATCCAAAGAGACACCAAGAGACGACTTTTAAAGAGCTTCTTGAGATTTTTCCCCAGTTTTTTCTCTTGAAATCTCCAATTTATACTTCTATGGATGCCTCTAACCCTATATTGCATGCTCCGATAGCACTTGGCTTGTTTTCCAAGATTGAGGGAGGACAGGATAATTTCTTCTATAGGGAAGGAGCAACACCCTCGATTGTTAGATTTATAGAGAAAATCGATAAAGAGCGAATTGATGTTATGAGGAGTCTAGATAGTGAAGGCACTACTTGCCTTCAAATAATAAACAAAGCATGGGGAAAGGACTCTTCTGATCTTTATGAAGCAATACACCTCAATTACGATTTAAGCAGAGGTCCAAAGAGCATCGAATATAGGTTCATTACAGAAGATGTGCCTTTTGGTATTGTCCCAATTGTCAAATTAGGTAGGCTTTTCAATGTTGAGACTCCATATTCTGAGCTTCTTGTATCAATGTATTCAGCTTTGATGGATAGATCCTTCATGGATTTGGGGCCGTCTTTCTTAAAGGAAAGCGTTCTTTCACTGAATTAAAGCATTCATTTTTCATGCGTTTTTCTCCCGATTGTTCCCTTAAACCGGAAATATCAAAGCTCTGGTTCAAGGGACGTCTTTTTGTTGTTTTTTGTTTATCAGACTTTATACTCTAAAGTTGTTATGTCTATAGATAGAGTTCGAGAGTATCTTAAAAGGTTTGGCAGAGAAAAGGATATTATTGAAATTGATGGCAATATATTTTTAATATAATAAATTTATATATTATAATAAATTATAGTTGTCAATAATTGGTAGATTCTTGAAAATTAGACAAAATAGACAAAATAAATACTAATTTACTGGGTGATTTCTATGAAAAGCAGACTCTATAGGAGCGGTAGGTATTGGTATGCAAAGATATCCCTTCCTGATGGCTCTACAAAGAATATTGCACTTAGGGCGGAGACTCGGGAGAAGGCTGAGGAGAATCTGAGAATTCTGTTAAAGACTCAGCATAAGGGAGAGCGAAAGAGAGGAAAGACTCTCCGTGATTGGCTGTATTTGTTTAAGGATGCAAATACCAACCCCTATATAAAAGAGAGAAGAGAGACTGGCCATAACATAAAGGCTTCTACTGCGAGAGAAAATGAGACAAAAGCAAAGATGCTCCTTTCTATAGTGCCAGACGAGATATTAGACAAGAGCCTGAATAGGATAAACGCTGAAGACTGCAAAAGAATTCGAGATATTATCATTCATTCCGATCGTTGGATGCAAAGCACAAAATCCGATACTTTTGCATATTTCTCTCGAACTATTAGAACGGCGCAGAGCTGTGATCTTATCAGTTCCAATCCCTGCGAAGGACTAATGGGAATTTATAAAACCTACAGGAATTTTGAGATTCCGACAAAAGAGGATATAGAGCGCATGGCATTTTCAGAAGCATGGGCCTCCGAGGAAAAGAGAGACATATTCTTAATATATGCACTTACTGGCATGAGGCAGAATGAGG
>CANRIJ010000052.1 GCA_947630635.1 uncultured Spirochaetaceae bacterium
AGGGCGATCAAAGAGGGCTTTGTGGCGCTGCGCCCATCATCTGAGTTTGACAATCTCTATAAGGCTGCAGAGGCCAGGGCAGAGGCCGATTGGTATGTTGGCCTCAATGTATCCAGAGCCCTTACCTGCCACTATGATTCTCGTCTCTCCTCTGGGCGAGTTCAGACTCCGACTCTTGCGCTGATTGCCAAGAGGGAGGATGAGATTGAGGCCTTTGAGGGTGAGTACTACTATACGGCGCGTGGCAATTTCGGAAATTTCTTCGCATCTTACTACACAGACGAAGAGACTATTAAATTCAAGAGCGATGAGGTTAGCGAGAAGCTCTCGTCAATGCAGAATGTGAAGGCAAAGGTCGTGAGCCTTGTTACTGAGGAGATGAGAGAGGAGACACCCCTTGCCTATGACCTTACAGAGCTTCAGAGGGATGCAAATACCATCCTTGGCTTCTCTGCAAAGGAGACATTGGATATTCTTCAGGGACTCTATGAGAGACATAAGATTGTCACATACCCCAGAACAGATAGCAGATATATATCCAGTGACATCGTTCCCACGCTAAAGGAAAGGGTCAAGGCTCTATCTGAGACTGCCTTTTCAAGGCAGGTGGATGAATACCTTCTATCTGGATTCAGGGAGGATAACCCGAGATTTGTGAACTCATCTCTTGTTACTGACCACCATGCGATAATCCCAACCGAGGAGAAGGCCGATATGAGTAAGCTCACTTCAAAGGAGAGGAGTCTCTTTGAGCTTATTGCGCTGAGGTTTCTGGAGGTTTTGGGCGAGGACAGGCTCTACAAATCAATTACCGCAAAAATCGATGCAGAGTCATATATTTTCAAGACGCGTCTTTCGCTTAGCCAGAAAAAGGGCTTCAGAACTGTAAGAGAGAGCTCTGATCTCTCATTCAGGATGGTAAGCCTTGATGAGAGCGATAGCCCTTATGCTCTTATGAGCCTGAAGGAGGGCGAGGAGATTGAGCTCTTGAGCGTGAAGGTCAGAAAGAATACCACAAAGCCTCCAGAGAGATACACCGATGCGACGCTTCTATCTGCAATGGAGCACGCTGGGCGTCTCGTGGAGGACGAGGAGATAAAGGCCCATTTGGGAAATGGACTCGGAACACCGGCAACTAGGGCGGATATGATTGAGAAGCTTGTGCAAAATAGGTATATAGAGCGTGAGGGCAAGTACTTTATTCCGACTCCTAAGGGGCGCGAGCTCGTGAGAGTCGCACCCGATGTGCTCTCGTCCCCGGAGCTGACTGGAAAGTGGGAGGAGCGACTTGAGTCAATCAAGGATGGCAAGGAGAGCCAAGAGGCCTTTATAGAGGACATAAAGAGAATGACAACGGCTCTTGTCTCCTCTGTCAAAGAGTCAAAGGACAGATTCGAGCCTAAATACACCGACTACAAAGAGTGTCCATTCTGCCACTCTCCAATGACTCACTTCAAAGAGGCTGACGGATCTGAGCACTACATATGCGATCGCCTAAGCTGCCAGTATGAGGAAAAGGAAATAAAGGTGAAGATCGAGAGTCTTCCCAAGGAGAGCCTTAAACGCATCACAACCGGACAAGACGGAAAGATAAAGGTCACGCTTACCAAGAAGGCAGGGAGTGTGACTCTTCCAAAGGCAGTCTATGAGACGAGAATAGAGGTTATAAAGCCCTCTCACTATCATCCTCATAACGAGAGGTCCTCTTTTTCTAAGAATAGAGAGAATAGGCACTTTGAGGGCGAGAGAAAAAAGAGTCCTTTGAGAGACGGCAGCCGCTTTGAAAAGAGAGATCGAAAAGAGAGCTCCTTTGGAGAGTATGGCGGCGGGACTATGGCAGATTTCTTCAAACTCAGCAAGGAGCGAGATGAAGAGAGAAAGAATAAGGGTAAAAACAGTTAATATATTAACACTTTGTTAAAATATAGACATTTTTTAGTCATCTTGGTATTCTCTTCTCGAGTAAACATATGAAAATAGCACTAGTTGGATATGGGAGGATGGGCAAGGCAATCTATGCCCTCTCCAAGAATTCTAAAGACAGCGTTGTCGCAATAATAGACTCCTTCTCGAATGACAAGGAAGTGACGGCAATCAATATCAGTGAGTCTTCTCTAAAGCATGCAGACGTCGTTATCGACTTCTCGTCTCCAAATTCTGCGGTTGACAATATAAAGAAGTATGCAGAGCTTCACCTCCCGGCTGTTATAGGCACAACTGGGTGGTACGACAGAATTGACGAGGTGGAGAAAATACTAAGCGGTAACTCATCTAAGGCGGTATACTCTGGGAACTTCTCCCTTGGAGTTGCCATATTCTCAAGGATTGTGAAGTATGCTTCCCATCTGTTTAACAAGATACCTCTCTATGATGTCACACTACGCGAAGTGCACCATAAGGAGAAGGCAGATAGCCCATCTGGCACTGCCTTGATGCTTGCTGAGCGCATTCTATCTGAGATGGATAGAAAGGACACTCTCTTAATTGGCAATTCAGAGGGAAAGATCAAGCCTAATGAGCTTCAGGTGGTATCAGAGAGGGTTGGATACTTCTCTGGCATGCATGAGGCTATTTTTGACTCTCCCGCTGATACGGTGACTCTTACCCACACTGCAAGAACCAGAGATGGGTTTGCCTTCGGTGCCCTTAGAGCCGCAACTTGGATAAGTAGAACTAAAAAGACTGGTCTATTGAAAATGGACGATTTTCTAAAGGAGCTTTTCTGATATAAATGAACAGACTCAAACTCTATGGAGTCTACACTGCGCTAGTTACTCCATTTACAGATTACAACACAGTTGACTATGCCTCTCTTGAGAGGCTGGTTGATAGCCAGATTGAGAGCGGGATTGATGGCCTTGTACCCTGCGGAACCACAGGAGAGTCGCCAACTCTCTCGCATGAAGAGCATGATAGGGTCATTGCACAGACGATAAAGTACTCAAAGGGAAGAGTTCCGGTAATTGCAGGAACTGGATCGAATGCCACCTCAGAGGCAATCAGGCTCTCTCAGCATGC
Organism: uncultured Spirochaetaceae bacterium; assembly: GCA_947630635.1. GTDB lineage: Bacteria > Spirochaetota > Spirochaetia > Sphaerochaetales > Sphaerochaetaceae > Ornithospirochaeta. Next base: position 3,019 of record CANRIJ010000052.1, read on the forward strand.
CCAGGACGCTGGAGCAGATGCGGTTTTGCTAGTGAATCCCTATTACAATAAGCCGACTCAGAAGGGACTCTATCTGCACTTCAAGGCAATTGCAGACTCAATCTCTATTCCATGTATTCTCTATAATATAAAGGGAAGAACCGGGGTAAACCTTGAGAATGAGACGCTTAGGGCCCTTGAAAGCGAATGCGATAACATAATCGCAGTCAAGGAGGCCTCTGGGGATCTTGAGCAGATGAAGGGTGTCATTCACGAGAAGAAAGAGGACTTCTATGTTCTCTCAGGAGATGACAATCTCTCGATTGATCTTATTAGGATGGGAGGCCACGGGGTAGTCTCGGTAGCCTCGAATTTATTTCCAAAGCAGATGAAGGAGATGATCAGCTCAGCACTAAGCGGCAACTATGAGAGAGCAGATAGGCTTAACTCATGGTTTTCGGAGTTCTTCAAGGTATGCTTTGTCGAGACAAACCCGATTCCAATTAAGACTGCTATGGCAGAGGTTGGGCTCATGAAGGAGATATTCCGTCTTCCTCTATGCACGCTTGAGAAAGAGGAGCATAGAGCTCATTTAATTCAGGTTGTGAATAGAATGATGGATGACATAAGGGAGGGAAGAATCTAATGGCTAAGGCTAATGAGTATTTTCTGCGTCTTTCATCTGGGTATCTCTTTCCTGAGATCGCTAGGAGGGCAGCTCTTTGGCAGGAGAAGCATCCTGGAGTAAAGCTGCTCAAGCTTGGAATCGGAAATACAACTGAGCCTATTACTCCCCATATTGCAAAGAAGATGAGGGAGAAGATCGATGCTCTTGAGAATAGAAATACCTACACAGGCTATGGCGATGAGCAGGGCGATACGCCTCTGAGAAAGGCAATTGCCGAGCTCTATGGGAGAGAGTATGGCGTCTCTATTGACCCATTGGAGGTCTTTGTCTCAGATGGCGCAAAGAGCGATGCTGCGAATATCCAGGAGATTTTCTCAGAGGACTCTGTAGTCGCTGTTCAGGATCCAGCTTATCCAGTATATGTAGACTCCAATGTCGCCTCTGGCCGAGGCGGTTTTTACGATGAGAAGAAGGGACTCTATGACAGGCTCATCTATATGCCTGCAAGCGAGAAGGACAATTTTATTCCCCATCCTCCAAAAGAGCATGTTGATTTGATCTATCTCTGCTTTCCAAATAATCCGACAGGAGCTGTGATATCAAAAGAGAGACTCAGGGAGTTTGTTGAGTACGCAAAGAGGGAGAAGGCTGTGATAATCTATGATGCAGCCTACTCAGACTATATAAGAGAAGAGGGCTATCCACATACCATCTATGAAATTGAGGGTGCAAAGGACGTTGCAATTGAAATTAACTCCTTTAGCAAGAACGCGGGCTTTACAGGAGTAAGGCTTGGATGGTCTATTGTTCCATTCTCGATAAAGGCGGAAAGTGCCCCCGATGGCACAATTCACAGGCTTTGGAATAGAAGGCAGACCACATTCTTCAATGGAGCCTCGAATATTGCCCAGGCTGGAGGAATCGCTGCTCTCTCTGAAGAGGGTAGACTAGAGTGCAAGGGCCTAGTGGATTATTATCTTGAGAACGCAAGAATCATAAGAGAGGGCCTAGAGGCCTCTGGCCTTAGGGTTTTTGGAGGCGTCAATAGCCCCTATGTCTGGGCAAAGTGCCCAGAAGGATTGAGAAGCTGGGAGTTCTTTGACCTCTTGATTGACAAGGCACACGTAATAGTCACTCCAGGCTCTGGATTCGGGGCTGCGGGCGAGGGCTATGTCAGGGTCTCTGCGTATGGCCACAGAGAGGATGTTATCAAGGCAGTTGAGTCTATTAGGGAGAACCTCAAATGAGCACAAAGAGCCTTCCGCTTTCAGAAGAGAGAATCAGAGAGCTAGTAAGCAGAGTTGGCACTCCATTTCATATCTATGACGGAGATGCGATTTTAAAAAATGCAAGGGAGATGTATGATGCCTTTTCTTGGGCGCCTTCGTTTATCAATTTCTTTGCAGTAAAGGCACTTCCAAATATCTCGATTGTAAAGCTGCTTTCAGACTTCGGTATGGGCTCTGACTCATCATCCTACCCAGAGCTCTTGATATCAAAAGAGGCGGGTCTTGAGGGCGATAGGATAATGTTCAGCTCAAATGACACTCCAGATGATGAGTTTAAGAAGGCATATGAGCTGGGTGCGGTGATAAACCTCGATGACATCTCATTTATAGACTCTCTTGAAAAGGCGATAGGAACGTTTCCGAAGACTATTTCCTTTAGATTCAATCCGGGATCTGAGAGGACGGGAAATGCCATAATCGGAAATCCCGTTGAGGCAAAGTATGGCCTAAGGCGCGATCAGATATTCAGCGCCTATAAGAGGGCAAAGGAGCTTGGTGCCGAGCATTTCTGGCTCCATACGATGGTTGCCTCAAACGAGCTCAATAAAGACTATATTGCAGAGACTGCAAGGATGGTCTTTACCCTCGTAAGGGAGATCTATGAAGAGACGGGGATCAAAATCGAGAGTGTGGACTTTGGCGGCGGCGTGGGAATTCCATATAGACCGGAGGATGAGAGAATAGACTGGAGGGAGCTCTCAGAGGATATTGAGGCTCTCTACAGGGATATAATCGAGAAGAATGGGCTCTCGCTTAAAAGAATCGCCTTTGAGTGCGGAAGGGCAATTACCGGTCCCTACGGCTACCTTGTCGCCAAGGTAAGACACGTAAGCCATAAATACAAGGACTATGTGGGGCTTGATGCGTCCATGGCAGACCTGATGAGACCTGCGCTCTACGGCGCATATCATCATATAACGGTACTAGGAAAGGATAATGAGAAGAGAGACCATCTCTATGATGTCACTGGATCTCTATGCGAGAACAATGATAAGTTTGCGATCGATAGGCCTCTTCCAGAGATAGAAGAGGGCGACATTCTCGTAATTCACGACACAGGCGCCCATGGCCACTCTATGGGCTTCAACTACAATGGAAAGATGAGACACGCAGAGTATCTTATTATAGATGGCAGCATCTACAGAATTCGTCGTGATGAGACATATGAGGACTATGTAAAGACCCAGGTTGATATGGAGAGGATAGAGTGACAATATACAAGGCCAGAGTCTATTACTCAGATACCGATGCATCCTCAATTGCATACCACGCTAGGTACTTGGATTGGGGAGAGCACGCAAGAACCGAGATGCTGAGGGAGGCAATTCCCGATTTCTCCCAGGAGAAAGTCAAAAAGGACGGCTTCTTCTTTGTTGTCAAATCAATCTTCATTGAGTATTTCAAAGCTGCAAGGCTTGATGATGTCATAAGAGTCGAGAGCAGTATAAATGAGCTTGGAGCCTTCTCTGGGGTAATAGCCCAGAGAGTCTTCAATGACAATACCGATGAGCTTCTTGCAGAGCTCAAGGTAAAGGTGGGCTTTTTAAATGGCGCAACCTTTAGGCCGACTAAGATACCAGAGGAAGTTGGGAAGGCGCTTAGCTCTCTCTAATAGACCTCGGCCAGCTCATTGAAATCAGTTGTGTAGTTCTGGCTCTTTCTCTCGCGCTTCATCAGATCCTCTTTTAATCTTCCCTTTGAGGATGCGATATGGATGGCAGAGCGTCCATATTTTCCCATGATCTCGGAGACTATATGGCTCATGCTCTCCTCTTTTTTTACTCTTTCGCCATTCTCAAAGAGAGAGATTTGCCTCTCTTCTTCTCTAATCAGGTCAAAGGCAAAGACGCGGCATCCCCTATATGGCATGCCCTCTTTGAAGAGAACTGGCGTTAGCCTCTCAATTGCCTCTACGAAGGTCGGCGTATAGTTTGATGGGGAGTTGAGAATAAGCGAGCCATAGGGCCTATCAATCTCGCCTATGAAGCGAGAGGTGAAGAAATTGACTCCGAATGAGGAGGCAAGATAGCCGTTTTTAGAGAGCTTTTTTGAGAGATTCTCAGCCTGAATTGAGAGACGGGATATCATCTCGTCGATATCAGAGACGGAGTCTTTGAATGATATGCCGCTCATGAATGATATGTGCCTATCGCTCTCAACGTGCGCCTCTACGCCCCTTAGCTCATATATCGTTCTGATAAGCGTTATTGGGTATCGCTTTTCAAAGTAATCCAAGTCGCAATCCCTGAGGTCCTTGGCTGTTCTGAAGCCCTTTTTGTATAGATCTTTCTCCCAGGCCCATCCGACTCCCCACACATCGGATAAAGCTGTCTTCTTAAGCGCCTCATCCTCATTTTCGCTATCAAGCGTATAGGCTCCATCTGCTCTCTTTTTGGCAAGCTTAGATGCAATCTTCACTAGTGTCTTGGTCTTTGCAAAGCCAACTGAGGTAGGAATGCCGGTTGAGTCTGTCACTATGCGTCTGAGATCTTTTGCCTTCATGCCCTTAGGTGGATATATGAAGGCCTCATCGATTGAATACTGCTCTATATTGGGGCACTCTCTTTCGAGTATGCTCATTATTCTATTTGATAGATCCTGGTATAGGGTGTAGTTTGATGAGAAGGCATAGACGCCTCTCTCTTCGGCCTCTTTCTCGATTTCAAACCATGCCTTTCCCCTGGTGAAGCCCATGTTTTTCGCCATCTTATCAGCAGCTACAACTATGCCGTCATTGTTTGAGAGCACTACAATCGGCTTATTCTTCAGATCGGGTCGGAAAACCCGTTCGCAGGAAGAGAAGAAGCTATTTGCATCGCATAGTCCAATCATAGCTTTCTTACAATTCCGGTAACGGTTCCAAAGACCTGAAGCTCCTCAAGAGAGGATAGATGTATATCCTCGTAATCGGGGTTCTCTGCATGGAGAACTACACTGGGTGCTGTCAAAAGTCGCTTCAGTGTGAAATAGCCATCAACAGAAGCCACGATAATCGAGCCGTGAGAGGGCTCTTTCGCCTTATCTACTATGATTATGTCACCGGGGTATATCCCTGCGCCTATCATGCTATAGCCACGCGCTCTTAGGGCATATACACTTGGCCTGTTTGTCTCGAGAAACTCGTTGAAGTCCAGCACATCCTCTTTGTAGTCCTCTGCTGGGGAGGGAAATCCGCATAGTATTACAGGTGCCTCTTCAATCATAGAAAGGAGTTTATTATTTGATTTCTTTTAGGTAAACACCAAAGAGATTGGAGTTATAATCACACTATGGAATTTGCAGGATTCAATCGTCTGACTCTCACTGACTATCCTGGGCATCTTAGTGCTATAGTCTTTGCTCGTGGCTGCAATTTCAGATGTCCCTATTGCCATAATGCAGAGATTGCATACCTAAATGGCGATGAAGAGAGATTTGATGAGAGCGAGGTTCTCTCCTACCTTGAGAAGAGAAAGAAGATGGTCTCCTCTATTGTGATCACAGGCGGTGAGCCTACCCTTGATAGGGAACTTCTTCCATTTATCAGGCGCCTTAAGAATCTCGGCGTCTCTGTAAAGCTTGATACCAATGGCTACAGACCCGATGTCATTGAGAGGGCCCTTGATGAGGGCCTATTGGATTATATTGCAATGGATATCAAGAACAGCAGGGAGAGATATCCCCAGTCCGTGGGCCTGAAGAGCCTTGATTTCTCATATATTGAGAGATCAATCGCTCTTGTTATGACAAGCGCCATAGACTATGAATTCAGAACGACTCTTGTTCGTGAGCTCCATGATGAAAAAAGTATCCACGGTATAGGGTCCTTAATTGAAGGCTCCAAGGTGCTTTTTCTGCAAAGCTTTGCTATATCAGAAAATGTACCCGATAAAAGCCTAAATCCGCCAACTGTGTCAGACATGGAGAATTATCGCAAAATTCTTAGTAATTATATAGAAAATGTATCAATTCGAATTAAGTGACTAAACACTACATGTAGCGGTATACTAAAAATATTACGCTTGATTTAGTATTTCCATGTTGTAGACAAAACGCAACATGGCTTATTATGTTCAGTATCTGCACATTTTATAAAAGAAGGTGGTTTTTCCATGTATCAGGTAGTCAAGAGAGACGGTGTCAATGCCGGTTTTGATATTAGCAAGATCTCTGTTGCCATTAAGAAGGCATTTGAGGCTCTAAAGAAGCCATATGATGACAATATCGTAGATTTTATTGCTCTCAAGGTAACTGCTGATTTCTCTTCTAAGGTCAAAGACGGAAAGATCACTGTCGAAGATATACAGGACTCAGTTGAGAAGGTACTCTCTGAGGCCGGCTATGCTGATGTTGCAAAGGCATATATTCTCTACAGAAAGCAGCGAGAGAAGATAAGAAACATGAAGAGCGCCTCTCTTGATTACAAGAAGGTCGTAGATAGCTATCTTAACCTCAGCGATTGGAGAGTAAAGGAGAATTCGACTGTGACCTACTCGGTTGGGGGACTCATTCTCTCTAACTCGGGTGCCATTACTGCCAATTACTGGCTCTCTGAGATATATGACGAGGAGATTGCAAATGCCCATAGAAACTGCGATCTTCACCTTCACGACCTATCGATGCTTACTGGCTACTGTGCAGGTTGGTCTCTAAAGCAGCTTATTAGAGAGGGCCTTGGCGGAATTGAGGGAAAGATCACATCTGCTCCTGCTTCGCATCTCTCGACACTCTGCAATCAGATGGTCAATTTCCTTGGAATAATGCAGAATGAGTGGGCTGGCGCACAGGCTTTCTCAAGCTTTGACACATACTTGTCTCCATTTGTGAAGAAGGACTCTCTCTCCTACAAAGAGGTGAAGCAGTGCATTCAGAGCTTTGTGTATGGCGTCAATACTCCCTCCCGCTGGGGAACCCAGGCTCCATTTTCAAATATAACCCTTGATTGGGTCTGCCCAAATGATATGAAGAATCTTCCTGCCATAATTGGCGGTGTTGATCAGGATTTCACATATGGCGATTGCCAGAGTGAGATGGATATGGTCAATAAGGCCTTTATTGAGATAATGATTGAGGGAGACGCCAATGGAAGAGGCTTCCAGTATCCAATTCCGACATACTCAATAACAAAGGATTTCGATTGGGGAGAGAGCGAGAACAATAAGCTTCTCTTTGAGATGACAGCCAAGTAC
>CANRIJ010000053.1 GCA_947630635.1 uncultured Spirochaetaceae bacterium
AGAACTACCTGCACTCATATCCATTTTGCTATAGAACAGGCATGCCTCTGATCTATAGGGCAATGTCCTGCTGGTTTGTCGATGTTCAGAAGATCAAGAGCAAGATGCTTGAGGCAAATGACCAGATCAATTGGGTCCCATCTCATATCAAATATGGCAGATTCGGAAAGTGGCTCGAGGGAGCAAGAGACTGGGCTATTTCCCGTAATAGATTCTGGGGAAACCCGATTCCTGTCTGGAAGTGCGATGGCTCTGACTATATTGAGGTCATTGGAAGTGCTGAAGAGCTGGAGAGGAAGTGCGGCAAGAAGGTTGACGATTTGCATAAGCACTTTGTCGATGAGCTTACTTGGCCAAGCCCAGATGGAAAGGGTACAATGCGAAGAATTCCAGATATTCTCGATTGCTGGTTTGAGTCGGGCTCAATGCCCTATGCACAGCAGCACTATCCATTTGAGAACAAGGATAAGTTCGAGAAGGAGCTCTTCCCCGCAGATTTCATCAATGAGGGACTTGATCAGACAAGAGGATGGTTCTACTCCTTAACTGTTCTGGCTGCAGCGCTATTTGGAAAGCCTGCGTTTGAGAATTGCATAGTCTCTGGAATAGTCTTGGCGGAGGATGGAAGGAAGATGTCCAAGTCTCTGAGAAACTATACAGACCCTATGGAGATTGTAGAGAAGTATGGAGCAGATGCCCTTAGATTTGCCCTTCTTGACTCATCGCTGGTTAAAGCAGAGGATCTGAAGTTCTCAGAGGATATTGTAAAAGCTGTCATCAAAGAGCTGCTTCTTCCCTTATGGAATGCATACTCATTCTTTGTGACATATGCGAACATCGATGGCTATACTCCTTCTTCAACTCCATTTGAGAAGCTTAAGAATCCACTTGACAGATGGATAATCTCCAATCTTGAGAGGCTGATTAAGACAGAGACAGATAGCTACGAGTCATATGATATAGAGAAGGCAGCCTCATCTCTCGTCGAGTTCTTGAATGACCTCAATAACTGGTACATCAGACGCTCAAGGAGAAGATATTGGAAGAGTGAGAATGATGCTGATAAGAAAGAGGCATATGACACACTCTATAGAGTTCTAATGACTTTCATTAAGCTTGCCTGTCCAATTGTTCCATTTATAACCGAGGAGATCTATCAGAATCTCAAGAGCGATAAGGATAGAGAGTCTGTTCACCTCTCAGATTGGCCTGAGTACTCTGAGGGGGAGAGAGACCTTGCTCTTGAGGATGAGATGGCAACCATGATGAAGGCCGTTGAGATGGGAAGAGCCCTCAGAAGCGCTATCTCAATAAAGATCAGACAGCCCTTATCAGAGCTAGTGGTTGTCGATAGAAATGCCTCAAAAAGGGCAATACTTGAGAGCAATAAGGATATTCTCAAAGAGGAGCTCAACGTAAAGGATTGCAAGATCGAAAAAGACGAGAGCGATCTTGTCACATACAGCGCGAAGGCCAACTTCAAGGTTCTTGGGCCCAAGCTCGGAAAATCAATGAAGGAGATTGCCTCTTTGATTGAGCTCTTTGATTCAGAGACTATCAGAGGAATACTCGAAGGAGGAAAGAAGAGCGTTGAGTACTCATTGGGCAGAGTTGAAATTTCTGAGGAGGACCTTGTCGTTCAGAGAAGCGAGAGAGAGAACGTAAAGGTGCTCAACGATGGAGAGATGACGCTTGGCTATGATACAAACATAAGCGAAGAGCTGCTACTTGAGGGCATTGCAAGGGATATCGTTCGCTTGGTGCAGACTGAGAGAAAGGATATGGACCTTGATGTGCTTGACCGCATAAAGCTTACTCTCTTTGGCGATGACAATGTGAAGAAGGCCGTAGAGCTCTTTGACCAGTATATAAAGACTGAGACTCTATCAAATATAGTTGAGTTCAGGGAAAACGACGGAAAAGAGGGAGAGGCTGGAGACACAAGTGTTCGCCTTAGAGTCGAGAAGGCATAATGAGAAAGCTGACTCTTCCTCTATCTCTTTTCATTGTGCTTTTGAGCCTTGTCTCATGTGCGCATAAGAGCCCTATAAAAGAGGGATATTATTTTCAGGCTCTGGGAGAAGAGGGGGATATTGTTGTCACTTTTGATGTAGAGAGAGCAAGAGAAGAGAGACTCGGTCTAGTTGACGAGAGCCTTTTTTCCTCTCCTATTCTTTCAAGAACTGATAGGGCAAGCATCGCATTGACTCCAAATGATGTCGATAAGTATCCACTCGATGTAGGCGAGTTCTCATTCAAAGGCGCCTTAGAGGGCGATTTTCCAAGAGTTCTGGTAAATACTGCCATCAGGTATACAAAGGGCTTTGAGAGCGTGGGGGATGGGGGTATCTACTACTATGAGAATGGCAGAATTGAATCCGGTGTCCCAAAGAGCGGTATTCTCCTATTTTCCCAAGACGATTGGTATGATCTATATGAGACAACTATTAAAAAGAGAAGGCTCTTAATACCCGATGATATTGCAAGTGAGATGGCCTCAAGCCTTATTGCCCTCTATGTTGATAAGCCTAAGACCCTTATGGATCTTGGCTTTGAGATAACAAAGACGGTCTTGGATAAGGTTGAGAGGTCAGTGCTTTTAATCAATAAGGCAGATGATGATAGCTTAGTTTTAAGCGGCACTCTCATTATGGAAGATGAGGGGAATGCCAGGACTATGAATACAATACTGAGAAACCAGCTTATTCAGTCTATTAAGCGGAGCGGAGAGAGATTGGATGTGAGTGCCCTCTCCCATATTTTCAATTACGAGGGTAATGTTGTAAAAATAGATAGAATGAGCGTGACGAAGGAGATGGAGGAGAGAATCTCTTCATCTCTTTCGCTCTATATGGAAGGACTTTTAGGGTGAAAAAGAGGATTTTGACAGGAGATAGGCCAACTGGGCGTCTCCATTTGGGACACTATGTAGGATCTCTTAAGCAGAGAGAAGAGCTTCAGAGGGAATATGAGACCTTTATTCTGATTGCAGATGTTCAGGCGCTTACAACTCATTTTGAGAATCCGGATCTTATCAATGATTCTATATACCAAGTGACGATTGACAATCTATCAGTTGGGCTTGACCCTGAGAGAGTCACCTTTATTCAGCAGTCCATGGTTCCTGCAATTCATGTGCTTGCAACCTTCTATTCGATGTTTGTGACTGTAAATCAGCTATCTCATAATCCGACGATAAAGACTGAAGCCAAGAACTATGGCTACAGGGAAATGAGCTATGGATTTTTGGGCTACCCCGTATCACAGGCTGCTGATATAACTTTCTGCTATGCAGACTTGGTTCCTGTGGGTGATGACCAGGTTCCACATATTGAGCTTGCACGAAAGATCGTCAGGAAGTTCAACGAGATGTATGGCACTTCAATAAAAGAGCCTGACTACAAGCTTTCAAATGTATCAAGGCTTATTGGTCTGGATGGCGCATCAAAGATGGGAAAGAGCCTTGGAAATGCCATCTATCTATCGGATTCGCCTGATGAGGTATGGAACAAAGTCAGAAATGGGGTCACAGATACAAATAGAGTATCTGTTAAAATACCCGGCAACCCCGATATCTGCTCAATCTACAAGTATCAAGTCGCTTTTAACAAAGAGGGATGCGAGGAGATCAAAGAAGAGTGCAAAAACGCAAAGATAGGCTGCGTTCAGTGCAAGAAGATTCTCAACGAGAAAATTAATGCGCTTCTTGATCCCATGAGAGAAAAGCGGGCCTACTATGAGACTCATAAGGATGCTGTCAGAGACATTATCTCTTCTGGCACCGAGAGGGCCAATGAGATTGGAAATGAGAATCTAAGAGGGATTGAGGATAAGATGCATCTGGTTCTCAAATAGGCTGGCTAAGCACTATAGACTGTATCGAAACATATAAGAACATCAGAGAGAAGAGAATCAGGACGAAATAGCGTGTCTTCTGCTTTTCTGTATCCGTGTACTTTAGCTCTTTTAGACTCAATGTGGCATTCACTCTCTCCAAGAAGGGCCTTCCCTTTGTATCTCTGAACTCTGTAAGCAGAGAAGTGAAATAACAAAGGGTATCTCCTATAATGCTCTTTGCAGGTCTGATTACTGTTGAGTATCCTTGGGAAATAGCAACAGCTGCAGAGAGCTTGAGTCCCTTCTCAAGTCCACCTAAAATGGCGCCTTGCGTAAATGGATAGGAGCCTAGTCTGAAAAGGACTCTCCCGGTCGGTGTAAAGAGCGATGAGATGATCATGAAAAGCGTTATCAAGATATATGGCACTATTTTGATTTTCCTATGAGTGCAGCTTTGAAATAGAAGAGCGAGAGCAAAGAGCACTAAGGCATATATCCAGCCCTTTGCAACCATAATTATACCAGCGGATATTATCAGTGTGATAATGGGAATTGCCTCCCACTCCTTCTTAGCTCCATCTTTATCTATATTTGGAGGATACTCTGGAATTTCCAGCCTGTATGAAAAGAATGCCACAAGTATTGATGATAATAGAGAAATCAAGAGCATCCAGAATAAGAATGCCATTACGCCCATTCCCACATATAGAGATGCAAGAAGCATCTGTATAGCCGATGATACTAAAGCGCCTAGTGCAGAGAGTCCGTAGAGGCTTATCTTCTCTTTTGAGATTTTTCTCATCAGATACATTGAAAAGCCAGATCCCAATGACTGAAGAATCGATATCGCTCCGAAGACAGAGAAGAGATTTCCCTGAACATAGCTATTTCCTATGCCCTTTAGAACAACTAAGAGCATAAAATATGCCGGTGGCATATCCAGTGCAAGGAGAATCGGTATATTTGCAATTCCGAGTCTAAAGAATGGTAGCAATTTCGGAATAAATAATTCGATTGCACCAAAGAAAATTGAGAGTGCAGCGTAGTAGCTTGAGCGCCTCTTAAGAGCTTGTTGCATCTATGCCTCCCTCGTCTTTTGAATTTGCTGTTGCGATGACTTTATTTGGCAGGCATACAAGTGTCTTTGACCAGCTTGATGCAACACAGGTCTTATTGGGACATGGGGAGTCGATTATTCTCGCCCTCTTGTCCCTTATCTCTATGGTTGTTGTTCCCAAGGGGCCTTCGACACTGTAAATTCCATTCTCGTTTAGGGAGAAGGCGTACTCCGCATCTCCTGCCTTTACGCTTAGTGTGTCGCTGGGCTTGGGGATGAGAAGCAAAGAGAGAATTATGGCTATGGCAAAGACCATATACATGATTATGTCCATGATATGAAATTTCGCTTTCATTTCTCTCTCCTTCTCAGATTATCCAAAAAAATGTAGATTGTTTGAATTTCTATTTCCTTATTATTGAGTTTATCTAATCTCGGCTTCATGATTTTTTCATGAAGCTGATTTATATAGTAGAAGACCATGAAACTATAAGAGACGGAGTAGTTCAGTATCTATCTCTCTCTGGCTACGATGCCAGAGGGTTTAAGTGCATCTCAGATGAAAGAAAAGCAATAGACAGCGAGAAGCCAGATCTTCTCATTCAGGATGTCATGCTCCCTGATGGCGATGGTTTTCAGTATGTAAAGGAGCTTAAGGAGTCATATCCATCTCTCCCTGTAATCTTTCTCACTGCTCGAATTGAGGAGAGCGATAGAATACTTGGCTTTGAGCTTGGTGCCGATGACTACATTGTAAAGCCATTCAGTCCTAAAGAGCTTGTTCTTAGAATTCAGGCGCTCTTCAGGAGGCTCGAGGGAGCATCGGATGGAAAAGAGGATGTGATGGTCTTCTCTTCTGGCGACGATGTAATGAAGATATCGAAGGGAGCTCATGAGATCAGAATAAACGACCACCTTGTGGTGCTTACTGCCGCTGAGTGGAGAATAGTTCTCTATTTGGCGGAGAATGCTCCAATTCTCATATCAAGAGCCCATATCCTTGAAGATTGCTTTGATTATTCATTTGACAGCTATGAGAGGGTAGTGGATACACATATAAAGAATATCAGGATGAAGCTTAAGCCTGGAACATGGATTGAGACTGTCAGGGGCTATGGCTATAGATTTTCCGGCAAGAGGGTATAATGCACAGACAGTTTCTGCGTCTCTTTCTGTCGATTGTTTCGATAACCGTACTTGTGCTTTTTCTCCAGCTGGCTTTCTTCCTGATTTTCAACAGATTCATGGAGAACTCCTGGAAGGAGACGATATTTGATGAGTTTGCTGCCTCAATTGACAATACAGTTACCTCTATAGATCTCGAATCTGGAAACAACATTGGCAGTCTCATTGTTGGTGCCTCTTCCGAGAGAATATCTGGAATAGTCTTCAGGGATAAATCCGGCAGAATAGCACTTGCCATGGGCGTGAGTCCTAAGGGCCTTCCAGTTCCCCAGGTAATGGAGAATTACAACTCAGAGAGCGTGAGTGCCATCAAGAATTTGAAGCTCAAGGTCTCAAGTGAGGTCGATAATCTCAATGTTCACGATATTAAGATCGATAGGCCAAAATACCGCCTCTCACTTGATTTCACAGTCTATCCAAATGGCATAAAGGGACCGATTAACAGTATTGCATTTGAGAGCATCGATCTCAGTGGCAAGGAGAGCGTCTCGTACCCCGATAAGATAAATAGCAAGGATGTAGCCGGCACGATAGAGATAGCTGTCAATGGGGAAGTCGAGTCATACCTGGATGTTCTTGTCTTCAGCCTCGATTACTATAATCCCACTCGCTATATAATCAACTCGCTTCTAAATGGCTTTGTTGTAACGCTCTTTGTCGGCATTTTGATTGCACTAGTCGGTGCATACATCATATCAAGAAAGAATGGTCGCTATGTCAAATCGATTCTCAGCTCTCTTGAGTCTCTCTCAAAGGGCGAGCATGACGTTAAGAGGATAAAAACGAGAATCAGCGACTACTGGAGAATTAGCAACGCCATTATCGAGCTTGATAAGAACCTCAAGCGCCACTCTGAGCTCAGAAAAGAGTGGATAAGAAGCATATCTCATGATTTGAATACTCCAGTTGCAAGCATGAATATCCTCATTGAGTGCGCAAAGGATGGAATCTATCCGCTAGATATGGCACTGATAGAGAAGATCAAAAATGAGAATGACGCCCTTAAGGAGCGAATTGCCTCTATTGCCTTCTATTCGTATCTGCTCTCTCCCGACACAAAGGCAAAATCAGAGAGAATCTCTCTTATAAATGAGATAGACAGCGCAATAATGGCGGTTGCCGGAAAGTATACTCTCTCGGTCGATCCCGATATCTATATACAGGGAGATTCAGAGTTGATATTAAGGGCACTTGAGGAGGTAATGAAGAACGCAGTCTCCTATTCTAAGGGCTCCGATGAGATTCGGCTCTATGCAGAGAGGTATGGGGATTTTATCGTACTGAGAGTAGTCAACGGTGGAACGCTTCCTCTTCCAATGCCTAATTTCTTTGAGCCGTGGGCAAAGGGCGACGAGTCAAGAAATTCATCTGGATCTGGAATGGGGCTCTCAATTGTCTACCAGATAATGATAATGAATGGCGGTAGAGTATCTATTAGCCAAGCAGGAGAGAATGTGGTTCTTGCTCTTTACCTTGTAGAGTCAAAATAGCCAGAGATCCTCTTTCATTATGATTTTGCCCGAAAATAGCTCTCTTATCTGGAGAGAGCCCTCTCCTAAAATAGCATAGCTCTCTTTAAAGCCGTTTTTTGGTATGGAGATCGATCCAGGATTTATTAAGAGAGTCTTATTCAGTCTCTTGATTTCGGGTATATGTGTGTGACCATAGAGGATGATTTTGCCACTTTTGAGATTGGAGAAATCTAAATGGTGACCATGAGTGAGAGTGATTCTAAGCTTTTCATACTCTATTTCCCTTTCATTTTGGCTTAAATCAAATGGCAAGACCATCAGGTCTACCTCCGCATCGCAGTTGCCCCTTACTGCGATTATCTTATCTTTGACGCTTTCAAGGAGCTTAATTGCTCCTTTTGGATTGTAGCTGGGCGGTATATCATTTCTTGGACCATGGTAGAGAATATCTCCAAGCAGGATTATTGCGCTTGAGTCTATGCTTCTCTCTATTTCCAGCAGCCTTTTGACTGTATCTTCTCTTCCATGTATATCTGAGGCAATTATAAGAGGCTTTTTCATAATAAACTCATAGAATCTTCACAAATAGGATATAACGCGTACACATTAAGTGATGAAAATCTTAGTTGAGAAGCATGACTTCTAATTAGTTCCTCCCTCTAAAAGAACTTTTTGCCCATAGCGATATGGGCCATTTTTATCACAGCTCTTGTCTTTAATCTTAAAAGACTTACTTTTTAGCTAGTGAGGAAATGAAATGAAAGCTGAAACAAGAAAGAGCAAATATGGTCTTAGCATTTGCGATATCTATTCAGATGTGCCAATCGTGGCAAACCCAGATGATTTCAAGGAGATTCTTGGAACTGCATCTTTGACATCAGATTCTAAATCCATACTTATAAATTCAGAGGCCTTTTCCACTGATTTTTATAACTTGGAGAGTGGATTGATGGGGCATATTCTGAAACTTCTTTCAGACTATGGCTACAGAATGTCTGTCTATGGGGACTTTGGTTCGATGAATATTAAGAGATACCTTGACTATTTGGGAGAGAGCACCCCCGGAACTGATTTTATATTCTTTGTACCAGATATAAATCAGGGAATGGAGATGCTTGAGAGATCATCGCGTCCACTTGGTGCTGAGTACGAAGGCTGATATTCTTTTATCCTATTGTCTATTTGATGTATTCGACACTTTTTCATAGTCTGCTAGAATCACTCTATGAATAAGTGCCTTACCCTTGATTTGAAAAACGGCAATTCCACCGCTGTCTATATGTCAGATGACCTAGAGAGCCTAAGAAAGAGGCTTATGGAGAGTTATGGTTCCTCTTTTATGGTTTCTGATGACAATACCGAATATATAATCGCTCCAGTCACAGAGAGTAGGCTCTCCATAATGCATGGAGAGAGCAATAAGAACTATAAAAGCATATTGGAGATCCTTGATAAGGCATTAGCGCTCTCTCTTTCAAGGGACTCCATCTTTATCGGAGTAGGAGGCGGGGTGATATGCGATATGACAGCCCTTGCATCCTCTCTATATATGAGAGGGGCAAGGCTTATACTCGTGCCAACTACGCTTCTTTCAATGGTTGATGCCTCTCTTGGAGGAAAGACAGGCATAGATTATGAGGGCTATAAGAATATAATTGGCACATTTTATCCGGCAGAGGAGGTCTTGATCTCATCAGCAGTCTTAGAGACTCTTCCAGAGAGCGAATTCCTATCTGGCATGGGTGAGGTTGTGAAGCATGCGCTCTTGTCCTCTGATAGCGCTCTATATGACTATCTCAGTGATAATAGCGCTCTTATCATGCAGCGTGATAAGAGAGCCCTTTCTGAGATGATAAGGCTTTCGCTTTTGGTAAAGTGCCAATTTCTAGAGAAAGATCCTGAGGAGAAGCTTGGAATAAGAAGCTTTTTGAATTTTGGGCACACCTATGCTCACGCAGTAGAGACAATCACGCATTATGGCATCTCCCATGGAGAGGCTGTTGTCTATGGAATGAGGTGTGCTTTGAAGGTGGGAGAGGAGATTGGAGTCACTTCTCATGAGATTAGAGAGCGCTCTCTGTCTCTTATTGGCAAATTCCCATTTAAGAGAGTCTCTTTTTCTGGCGATAGGGAAAAAGAGGCTATATTTGAGGCGACTCTAAAGGATAAGAAAAAGAAGGACAGCGTGGTTCGTTTCGTTTTATTGGAGGATATGGGAAGACCGGTATTGAGGAGCCTCTCGAAGTCAGAGGTCATCTCCTCAATTCTCTAGTCTTCGCTTAAGTCCATTGCCTTCTCAATATTGATAATTGTATTCTCCAGGCTTTTTCTGACCTTTGTCTCTTTCTTTGGGATCATATCCAAAATCACAGACAGGGAGTAGAGCGTCTCATTTATGGC
>CANRIJ010000054.1 GCA_947630635.1 uncultured Spirochaetaceae bacterium
ATGCAGAGACTTCTATGCGCCAATACTCGATGCATATGGCGATAGGCTTGCAGCTATTCACACCAAAGACTACAGACTTGATGAAAACGATGGCCACAAAATCGGAGATATCCCCGCCCTTACTGGTGTCTTTGACTGGGAAGGCTTTGCCAAGGAGATCAAAAAGAGAAATATCGATGTCCCATGGTCACTTGAAAACCACAACCCCGACACCTGCAAAAAGACTAAGGATATACTCGAATCCTACGCTCTATAGAAGCACCATCTGATCAAACTGTATCGGATGGTGATTATCTGAGAGTATTCTCTCAAGATAGGAAGTATTGAGATGGAGATCGGCTGCCACCTTTCTCAGAATATCCTCACTTAGAAGGCTCTGCTCTGAAAATAGAAATGCCAGAGCCTTCTCTGCTATAAAGCTGACCTTAAGGGACGATAGGTAAATATCATAGTCCGGGCTATTCTTATAGCGCCTCTTGAGGCTCTTGTAGAGCTCTGACTTCTCTATATTCTCCTTTAGATACCCAAGCTCCCTCTCAAGCGCTCCCAAGGAGCCATTTGATGCCTCTCTGCCAAGGGGCTTTAAGGTAAAGAACGAGTACTCTTTGCCAGGAAGATAGTGGTGCTTCTCGCATCTGGATGCATAATTGGGCTCTAGAGAACTCTCCTTCACTCTATCGCCGCCGACAATGATAAGAGGGTCAAAATAGAGCGCAGGGCACTCAAGGCCATCAACCGAGTAATACCTGTAGGTATAGAATGCATCCTGCATGCAGTCTCTATGTTCGCAGTAGGCCGTAATGGGAATTACATCGGTTGCCATATCGAGTATCAAACGACTTGTAGAATTAAAGAACTCCCTTCGAAAATTTAAAATCAAAGTCGGGAAGATAAAGATGCAGCCCTCTTCCAAGGCATAGTTTCTCGCAACGTAGATAAGCCTCTCATCGAAAAATGAAGCCTCATCAACGATAAAAGTGCCTACCTCTCTATGGCTCTCCACTGCATTCTCAAAGTCAAAGCTATCTGATATGTAGGCAATATTGTCCTTGCACTCTATATGCCCAGACCTATAGGGCATAACATCCTCTGGATAGTCGCTGAAGCGAGATCTGTCAAGCTTAGACCTGATAAAGAAGACATTTCTTCTATCCCTTGTTCCTGTCGTGCACTTCTCTCTGATCTCATCGCTCTTTAGGCGAGCAACCTCTGCATCTTTCCAGATTCTCGCAGCATACTCGGTCTTGCCTGAGCCCATAGGCCCAATCAGAAGGACTCTTCTTGAGGGCCTGGAAAAATCAAAATGAGAGAATGTCTCATGCACATCAAGCGTAGGAAATCCCAGGGACTTGAGAAAATCCTCGCTCTCTTTAATCTCAGTACGCGGCATCGCTCTTTTCGCCGTTTACTATCTGAACTCCCGCAGAGCATCCAAGCCTGGATGCGCCTGCTTCAATCATCTTCTTGGCTGTCTCATAATCTCTTATTCCACCAGAGGCCTTAACGCCAAGTCTATCGCCTACTGTCTTTCTCATCAGCGCTACATCCTCAACAGTGGCACCTCCCTTGGAAAAGCCTGTTGATGTCTTTACATAGTCAGCTCCAGCCTTCTCTGCAATCTCACACGCCTTGACTATCTCGTCCTTGGTGAGAAGACAGGTCTCCAAAATAACCTTCAAAAGCTTTCCAGAGGCGGCCCTTTTGACCTCTCTGATATCCCTCTCGACTTCGCTGTACATCTTTGACTTGAGGTATCCGACATTTAAGACCATATCAACCTCATCGGCCCCATGGTCAACTGCATGCTTTGCCTCAAATGCCTTACTAACTGTATCCATTGCGCCTAGTGGAAATCCAACTACTGTGCATACATTTACATCGCTATCTTTTAAGATCTGGCTTGCAAGCTCCACCCAGCAAGAATTTACGCAAACTGATGCAAAATCATGCTCCATAGCCTCTACGCAGAGCTTCTCTATCTTATCCTTAGTCGCATCGGCGTTAAGGACTGTATGGTCAATATACTTATTAAGCTTCATATTAGTCTCCTCAACAAAATCTTAAGTCAATATAGGTCTTGGGGCAATCAAAGCAGGGCGCCAAGACGCGCATCGATAATCCCATCGCGTATTGTATAATCAAGCTTTCCATCCTGATATAGCTTCAGCATCGTAGAGATCGCAATCTCGTCATCATTCAGGTTCACACCATAGAATTCATTCTTATAGACCACTTTGGAGCCAAGGGTTATATGCGATAGCGATAGGCTCTGATTGAGAGTATCTATGTCCCTGAAGATTTGATAGTCCTCATGAATGGGATATCCAACATCGCTGACGTAGCTAACGCCTCTTTCATCAATAACTCCCCTCTCACCCCTGATTTCGATTCTATTTGGAATCAAATACGAGTGATACTGATTGGAAGAAAAATCATTTATAAAGAATTTCCCATTTGAAAAGGAAAGCATGCGCACCTTTCTCTTATAGCTCTCTTTCTCGCCTGTTAGGACCATGCCGCTTCTACTCCCCGTCTTGACTATAGATGAGTCAAAATCTGCCCCATCTATAGATACAGGGCTCTCATCAAAAATAGTGAGAATCCTTCTCGCAAGAGCGGCTGCATGATGATTATGAAGAGCAGAGAGGGACATCTCATCTACCTCTCCTATGAGATCGAGCGAGTTTATTATCGCCCTATAGAGCGGAACATATTGATATTGCTCCAGCGTGTATCCAGGAAGGTCAATCAATTCTTCCTGCTCCTCATACGAAAAGCCCAAAAATGAAGTCTCGGAGAGTGTCTCTACACCCTCTCTGCTGAGGGCCAGCATCAAGCTCACAAAGCCCTCTTTTCCCGATGCGACTATTGCTGCATCGAAAGTCGAGGAGAGGGCCTTGGAAAGAGAACATGTCGCATTAAAGCCAAGGCTCTCAATGTAAGAGACCCTCTCAGGCCTCTTAGTATAGACCATCGCAATCTCAAATAGATCAGGAAGTGCTTTGGCTATCCTAAGGTAAAAATGAGCTCTCCACCCAGTTCCAAATAAGAGGAATTTAGTCTTCATGGTAAAAATTGTCTCACATATAGACTCTATTTTCCCAGAATATCGATTGATACAATGCGAATATAAAAAGTAAGGTATTTATATGGTATTAAATGTTTTCTCAAAAGCATTTACATGGGTAATGCTCTTTGTGATAATACTCAATCTCAGCCAGAGAAAGATCCCCCATTCCGCAAAGAAAAGAAGAGCGACTCTTCTTTGGGCTTCGGACTTTCTCCTTCTGTATATTCTCCTGATTGTAAGAGACTACTTCAAATGGCCATCTTGGCTTGAATGGGTAATGGTCGCCATTACCATTTTGCCAATTGCAATATTCCATAAGATCTTCTGGCCCTTCAGAATACACTGCTCGGCATGTGGAAAGAGACTCTCTTTCAACCAATTTTTGGGTGATGACGACAATTTCTGCTCTGACTGCTTTAAGGAGGCCTTCCCAGAAGAGGCAAAGAAAATAGAGAAGAAGACGATGAAGCGAGAGGAGCTATTGGAAACCTACTTTGTCGAGGCAGAGAGAGTCGATGAAATCCCATGGGAGTCATGGAGAGCTACAGAGACATGCGTTCTCATCTACCTAGTAAAGGATGGCAAAGTACTCTTAATCCTCAAGAAGAAGGGAATGGGAAGTGGCTACTTCAATGCTCCCGGAGGACACATAGAAATAGAGGAGACCAAAAAGGAGGCGGCTGTCAGAGAATTCAAAGAGGAGACCGGCCTTGATGTTAAAAATCTTGAGGAGAGAGGCACTCTCTATTTCCAGTTCAAAGACGGAATAAGAATGCTTGGCTACGTCTTCTTCGCAGACGAGTACTCTGGGGAGATGGTTGACGAAACTGAAGAGACAAAGCCATTTTGGTGCCCCCTTGAGGATATCGATTACACGATGATGTGGGAAGATGACAGGCTCTGGCTTCCAAAAGCCCTTGAGGGAAAACATTTCGAGGGCTACTTCATATTCGATGACAGAAAGATGCTGGATAG
Source organism: uncultured Spirochaetaceae bacterium (assembly GCA_947630635.1). Classification (GTDB taxonomy): domain Bacteria; phylum Spirochaetota; class Spirochaetia; order Sphaerochaetales; family Sphaerochaetaceae; genus Ornithospirochaeta. Next base: position 4,046 of record CANRIJ010000054.1, read on the forward strand.
CAAAATCATTATAGAGGAAGAGGAAGAGAGCAAGGGAGAGCTAACCCTTGCCTAAAAGAGCACTCGGGCTTTGGAACATGGGGGATGGCGCTTTCCATCCCCTTCTTAATAGCGAAGAGGGAAAGAGAATAATACGGGAGGCTCTCAAGAGATCCATCCTCTCATTTGATACTGCATTCTCCTACAGAAATGCAGACACGCTCTTATCATCAGTCCTAAAAGAGCGGCAAATTGATAGGTCCTCAATCGAAATACACTCCAAGGCAATGCCAGTGCCGACCATAAGAGATAAGGCACTGACATCGCTGAGAAGACTGAATACCGACTACTTTGATACACTCATGCTTCATTGGCCCTCAAATGAGACTCTTAAGTATATGGCGACCCTGGATGATATGAGAAAAGAGGGGCTTGCTAAAAATATTGGAATAAGCAATGCCTCGCTTTCGCTTCTTGAGAAGATCAGAGACAAATACGACAAGATTACAATAGAGGAGCCGCTATCACTGATATGGAACTCCGATTTTGAAAAGAAAAAAGAGCTCTCCGATAAGACTCTCACCTACTCTCCGCTTGGCATGGGAATACTCACTGACAAATATCTCTTCTCTCCTCCTGATGACCTGAGAAAAAACCTACCCTCATTGAAAACAGAGTCATTTCAGACTCTCAGAGAGAGAATCTCGAAATGGAGAGATGAGCTTAAGGCAAAGACTGAAGAGCTTTCTATGGCGTTTGCAGATAAAATGAATGGCGACACCATAATCGTGGGAATAAGCTCAAAAGCGCAATTTGATACCCGGAGAATAGACCTCCCAGAGGATATCTTTTGTGAGATGAGGCTCTTATCTGAAAGAATCACAAAAGAGACGGGAGAAGAGAACATCTTCGCACATCACAGAAATTAGAAATTTTGCCGTTTTTCATAGAAATTATTACTTTGACTCTATGAAAAGAATGAAAACGGCAATAACAGCAATTTTAACCTCGGCATTGGTAATCTTTGCTCTCTCTTCATGCCAGAGCGCAAAGAGAAGCGCGGAGATTCCAGAGGGCGCCATGGCTCTGGAAATCAGCTCAAACGGAACTGTGGTAACATACCTTTTAAATGACTCAGAGGCAGCAAAGGACCTCTATTCCCAACTTCCGCTCAATATAGATCTCTCAGGAGGAATTCCAGGGGAGTTTATTATTGATCAGAGCCTCAACGAGGGCACAAACCCTGTAATTCCAAAAGAGGGGAAAACGGGCGACTTAATGTACAATCCCAACTTCGGCGAGATTGTGATCCTCTACTCAAATTTTAAGAACATTGAGAACTACCTTCTCCTTGGAACGGCAATTGACGGCGCAAATAGCATCTGGACACTTGGAGAAGAGGCCTATGTAGGAAGAGTTAAGTGAGGCTAGCCTCACTTAACCAGCCTTCCAATAAGATTGAATATGCCAGTGGACTGCAAGAAGAGTATACAAAGCAGTATCGGAGCTACATATTTCACCATCACAATGTAGAATCTCTTGCGAGACATCTTCACTCCACTGATCTCAACTTCATCTATAACCCATTGGGGCTTTGTAACCCAGCCAATGACATAGCAAGTCATAAGCGCCAAAAACGGCATCAGAATGCTATTTGATATATAGTCAAATACATCAAGAAGCTGACCCACGCTTCCATTTGGAAGAGGAAGCTCAAAATAGAAAACAGAGTATCCAAGGGAAATAAGAACTGATACAGCAAATATAATCAGTGAAATAACCACTGAGACCTTCTTTCTTGGCTTATGGGTCACTTCCATTGTATTTGCGACTATAGTCTCAAGAATGGCAACAGAACTAGTCAATGCCGCAAATAGAACCATTATGAAGAATACGATGCCAACAAAATTTCCGATTTTGCCCATCGCCTGAAATACCTTAGGAAGCGATACAAATAAGAGCGATGGCCCCTGATTCATTCCATCAAGTCCACTGAAAACGTAAATTGAAGGAATGATCATCATACCCGCCAAGAACGCCACTAAAGTATCAAAGAACTCTATCTGAGCAAGACTCTTATTAAGGTTAACGTCTTTCTTTGCATAAGAGCCGTATGTAATAACAATTCCCATTGCTATAGAGAGCGAGAAGAAGAGCTGTCCCATAGCAGAGAGAAGGATTTCCAAGAACCCAAGGAATGTAACACCCTCAAAGCTAGGAACCACATAGTGCCTAAATCCCTGAAGACCAGTTCTTACAACAGTGCCATCATCATACTTCAGGAAAAGCGAGAAGACGGAAATGAAGATGATCATCACAAAGAGTCCTGGCATCAGGATCTTTGATGTCCTCTCAATACCCTTCTCTACTCCCATAAAGACGATGACCTCTGTCACGAGCAAAAAGATTCCCATATAGACAATAGGAGCAATAGGACTTGTTATGAATGACGTAAAATATGAATCCTCGGCTGCTAAAGGACCTCTGAGAAAGATAAAATCCACAAGATATTTGAGTATCCAGCCGCCAATGAGCACATAGTAAGTCAGAATCAACGAAGGAACTATGTAGGCAATATAGCCAAGGAATCTCCACTTCCTTCCTATCTGAGTAAAAGCCTCAATCGGACTCTTGCCTGTCTTTCTTCCAATAACAGTCTCTGTAAGAAGAAGAGTAAATCCAAATGTCACTACAAGAATCAAATATACAAAAAGAAAAAGACCCCCACCGCCCTTTGCAGCAAGATACGGGAATCTCCATATGTTACCAAGCCCAATAGAAGCACCCGCTGTTGCGAGCACGAATCCAAGGGACCCTGTAAAGGAACCTGTCCTCTTTTTTGCTAATGTTGTTTCCATCCTACCTCTAAGCTTTTATTTTATAATAAGTTACTGAATTGGTATACCAGTTTTGGAATTCATGTGAGAACAAAGTTTACAATTAAAGCATAAATCCAGAGGCTCTCTGTTATTTCATAAACCATAACGCCTGGAAAATCATTTCCTTTCAAAGCGCAATTAAAAATCCCCATTCTCTTATAAACCCATCTTTTTTTTGCCTTGGGGGAAAAGGCTGTTTACAGAGCGTAAAAATCCTCTCTTATTTTACACGCTCCAAACTCCATGCCTTATAAAAAACTAAGATTGCATGCGGCTTTGCAAAAACAGATTTTCCTTTGTCATCAATTCATCAAAAGAGCAAAAGATGTAGAATTTAACTATGCTTGTACTAAAAGAAGAGGCGATAGCAAAAATCGAAGTGAAGAAATCGCGATTCATAGCAATTGCCAAGCCATGCCTCACTCTTAAAGAAGCAAAGGAGATTGTGAAAAATGCATGGGATGAATACCCGGATGCAACTCATATAGTACATGCTGCCATCGTTGGAAGATCAGGAGGAGAATTCTCCTTCTCTGACGACAAAGAGCCCAAAAATACAGCTGGACGCCCAGCCTTTGAAGTCTTAAAGGGATCGGGCATCACAAATATCATTGTGCTAGTTATAAGATATTTTGGCGGAACGCTACTGGGAACAGGCGGACTTGTAAAGGCATATTCAGATGCGACCAAAGAGGTTCTAAATAACGCAAAAACGGAAGAACTCGTGGATAAATGCACGCTAGATCTCAAATTCCAATATGAAGCCTACAACTCAGTGAAAAGACTCCTTGAAAGCCTTAATGCATCATCATTAAAAGAGACATTTGGCGAGAGCGTCTCTCTTCAGATATCACTTCCAAATGCAGAAAAAGAAAGGCTCAAGGAGGCTTTTACAAATCTCACGCAAGGCAGAGGAACGCTCTCTGTCCCTTCTATTCCTTGACAGATAAAAACCGTTTTCTTAGAATAACTCTCACTTTGTGGAGAGATGGCCGAGTGGTCGAAGGCGGGCGCCTTGAAAGCGTCTGAGGGGAAACTCTCCGGGGGTTCGAATCCCTCTCTCTCCGCTTATGCCCATGATTTCATGGGCATTTTTCAATAAAGGCCATATCAAAAGACTCTCTTGATAACCCAACCACTTTCAAGTCATAATTACAACCTACGGAGAGATGGCCGAGAGGCCGAAGGCGCGTCCCTGCTAAGGACGTATAGGGGTAACTCTATCGTGGGTTCGAATCCCACTCTCTCCGCCAATGGCACCCAATTTGAATAAATGCATTTCAGGTTGGGTGCCTTTTCTATGTTCGTTTTTTAAACTCATCAAGTTTTGCCCTTGTCGATACCTTATGTAAAATGTTGTAAAAACATGCATAAAGTCGTCAAAGAGAATCACTTGTCTCTAGCGGTACAACCTCTCTCAACTCAAGTATTGCAATCAAGCGATTCAATTTTTTAAATATGAAAAAATTAAATAATTGGCACTTAATTGAGAGAGCAACCTCATTTTGAATTCACCATATAGAATTATGTTAATTTCAGTCGCATAGAAAACATGAGCTTCATATAAAACCCAATTTCTCTAACCTATATAGAATACATATCAATATTATATTATTTTAATTTATATATTTCTCCAATTGGATTGACAAACAGCCCTTGCTGAATTAGATATTGAATATCATGAGACTATAGCTCAGCTGGATAGAGCATCAGGTTGCGGACCTGACGGTCAGAGGTTCGAATCCTCCTAGTCTCGCTCGAGGCCTAATGGCCTCTTTTTTAATGCCGAGAAGATATTAAATGTTGAAATCAATTATAAAAAAATAGCTTAGACTTAGCTTTTATCGCCAATAAGATTAAAAACAGAAATATTGACCTTGGCTAGTAGCCTAAGTTTTTTATCAAATTTCCGATTTTTATCTTTTGATTGCCTCTGTCTGATAAAAAATCTTATCAAAGACTCGATATCTTTGCATTTTGTCTATCTTTAAAGTAGTATTTCCACACATGGAAAGATGTCCGAGTGGTCGAAGGAGACAGACTCGAAATCTGTTGTAGGGCTTGTCCTTACCGGGGGTTCGAATCCCCCTCTTTCCGCTAAGGATCTGATGAGATATCAATAAGCATCAGGTCCTTTTTTATTGAACATTTTGTATCACTATCAGATACAAGACGGTTATCCTTTTAAAGAGGGCCCTCAATGAATCCCAATTTACGCTTAGCCGAATCTGGCAAAATCATAGAGGTATTCACTAGAGATAAAGAATCTCCTGCTATCTACCTCAACACATTCGAGGGTGAAGGCGAGAAAATATACCAAATACTGGAAAATAAAGGCATAAAGCTTACCTTAATCTCGATTGAAGGACTTGATTGGAATCATGATATGGCTCCGTGGGATGCACCGAGAATTTGGAAAGACGACTCTCCATTTACAAGCGGGGCAGACAGCTACATAGAACTCCTTACTACAGAGATCATTCCAAAGATAGAAAAAGACCTATCACTAAAACCCATTTGGAGAGGACTTGCAGGCTATTCCCTTGCTGGACTCTTTGCACTCTACTCCATATACAAAACAGACGCCTTTCAGAGAATTGCAAGTGCATCTGGGTCTCTTTGGTTCCCGGATTTTCTAAAATACTCCAAGACACACGAACTAACCATCAAGCCTGAAAGAGTCTATCTTTCACTAGGAGACACAGAAAGCCACACCAAAAACCAATATCTTAAGACGGTAGAAGAAAACACTAGAGAACTCTATGAATACTATAAAAGCCTTCAGATCGAAACTCTCTTTACCTTAAATCCAGGCAACCACTTCAAAGACCCCGAAGACAGAATGGCAAACGGAATATCGTGGCTATTGAAAAACTGAAACCAGACTTTTCTCATAAACTTATAAATCAAACAAAAAGCCATTTTCCATTATCTCCATCTCTCTCCTTCCATATGGCGCCCTCTGCCTATGCATAAAAGCGAAAGAGAAGGAAAAGAGAATGTT
>CANRIJ010000055.1 GCA_947630635.1 uncultured Spirochaetaceae bacterium
AAAAGCAGCCCTTTGGGCAAGTATAGATACGTTATAGGGCGCTTTGGCCTTGTCAAAGAGGGCTATTATCTCCTCGCTTGCCACGAGTATTCCCACTCTGGCCCCTGCAAGTGCCCACGCCTTGGAGAGTGTTCTGATTACAACGACCCTCTCGTTCTCCTCAAGCAAAGTCACAGCGCTCTCAAAAGCGGGAGCAAAATCAGAATAGGCCTCATCAACTGCGGTTATACCCTTGTTAGATTCGGCAATTCTCCTGATCAGTGAAAGCGGAACGCTCTTTCCAGTTGGATTATTGGGTGAGCAAATGAAGACAATCTTTGGCCTATACCTCTCAATTGCCTCTATGATGCTCTCTTCATCGAGTGTTAGATCGCTATTTTCCAAGAGAGAGATTGTCTCGACGTTGTTAATATCAGCAAAGACCCTATATGCGCCATAAGTCGGTCTCATAATCATGATTCTGTCCTCTCCTGGCTTGCAGAAGATTCTGATCATCAGATCGATTATCTCGTCAGATCCATTTCCAATGAGCGTATTTTTATATGGCAGAGAAAGAACCTCCTCAATTTTCCTTCTCAGAAGAGATGCTCTCGGATCTGGGTATCTATTTGCCTTAATTTGGCCCTCGTACCAGCTCTCATTTGCATCTAGGTATATATCAGCCTCACCTGAAAAATCATCGCGAGCAGATGAATACGGAATTAAATTGAGAATATGCTCATTAACTAGGCTCTTAATGCTCACTGAGTCTCTCCCTTACGCTCTCGGCATGTCCCTCTAAGCCCTCTGCAAGAGCAAGATTGACAATTGTAGGTCCAAGGCTTGCTAAGCCCTCTCTAGTGAGTCTCTGTACAGTAATCTTCTTGATAAAGCTATCCACTGATACTCCTGATGTGCTCTTTGCAAAGCCACTGGTGGGAAGGGTATGATTCGTGCCTGATGCATAATCGCCTGCTGACTCGGGCGAATAGTCTCCCATAAAGACAGAGCCTGCGCTCTTTACCATTTCAAGAATCGAATCGGCATCTTTGAGAGATAGAATCAAATGCTCTGGAGCATACTCATTAATTGCCTGAGAAAGCTCTTCATCGGTCTTTCTGAAAAAGGCCTTAGATGAACTCAGGCTCTTTTTAATGTATTCATCGCGAGGCATTTTTCCAATAAGTCTCTCAAGCTCTTTTTCAACATTTTCATAGACTGAATAGGCCTCTTTCTCATCCTTTGCCTTTATAAGTAGCATCGCCTGACTATCTGGACCATGCTCAGCCTGGGAGATCAGGTCTGCTGCAGCAAAGCTGGCCTTTGATGCTCTATCGACGACTACCATTACTTCAGAGGGACCTGCAAGCATATCAATCTGGCAGAAAGACTGCACTCGCTTCTTTGCAAGGCTGACATATCTATTTCCAGGACCGAATATCTTATCCCTCTTTACTACCGACTCTGTACCATATGCCATAGCACCTATTGCCTGAGCACCTCCTGCCTTCAGGATCCTATCAACACCGCAGAGTGAAGCTGCATACAAAACGGGAGGGGCTATTATTCCATTTTTTGCAGGAGTAGAAAGAAGTATATCCTTGCATCCTGCGATCTTTGCCGGAATCGAGAGCATCAATACTGTTGAGAATAGAGGTGCAGTGCCTCCAGGAACATAGAGCCCCACCCTCTCAATTGGAACTATCTTTCTAGAGCAGAGAACGCCTTTCTCTGTCTCAATAAGCTCGCCCTTTGGAAGCTGGGCGCTATGAAAGGCATATATATTCCTGTAGGCTCTATCAATGGCATCCTTTAGGCTCTGAGGCACGAGATCTGTAGCGCGTTTTATTTCCTCTTCTGTAACATAGAGGCCATCTTTTAAATCGACTCTGTCAAAATTCTCCTCATACTCAATAAGAGCCTCATCGCCACGCTCCTTTATATTTCTGAGTATGAGAGCAACAGCCGAGTCTATCTGATCGTTATTCTCCTCATTTCTCTTGAGTATCTCGGGATTATACTCACTGACAAATTCCAATAGCGCCATAACTACTCCGTCATCTTCTCTATATTCATAACGAGAATTCCCTCTGCACCGATCTTTCTGAGGTTTTCAAACACCCTCCAGAAATCATCCTCTGCAACAACAGACTGCACAGATACCCAGGACTTATCCACTAGTGGAGTGACGGTTGGGCTCTTGAGTGCTCCAACAATCTTAGCCGCCATATCGACCTTGTCAGAGGGAAGATTGAATATGACATATTTCTTTCCTCTGGCAGCGCTGAGAGCATCAAGACGCTCCAAGAGCCCATTGAGTATTTTTGCCTTCTCGCTCTTTTCCTCCAGAAATCCCTTTCTGGAAACTATTACAGCTGAGCTATAGTAAATTGCCTCTGCCTCCACCAGCCCATTCATTCTCAGTGTTGTGCCGGTTGATACAAGGTCACATATAGCATCGGCAATACCAGCCTGAACAGTGATCTCAACCGAGCCAGCCACATAAACAAGTTCTGCCTTAACTCTGTTCTTATCCAAGTAGTCTGAGAGAATGTTAGGATAGCTTGTTGCTATTCTCTTGCCCTCAAGACTCTTAAGCGATTTATACTCAAAATCATTTGGTACAGCTATTGAGAGTCTGCATGCACCAAATGAGAGATCTCTAATTACCTCAAGATCCTGCCTTCTCTCCTCAACTTCATTCTTTCCGACAAATCCAATGTCGGCAACTCCATTTGCAACATACATTGGAATGTCATCATCTCTGACAAAGAAAAACTCGACAGGATAGTTTAGCGCCCTCTCCTTAAGAACCCTGCTATCACTCAGGAATCTAATGCCCGCATCTCTTATTAAGTCCAAGGACTTCTCTGAAAGCCTGCCGGTTTTCTGAATCGCAATGCTCAATACTTCGTCCATAATCATCCCTTAAATAAAAAAGGCCTCACCATGGAGACCCTTTTGCCATCTTCGCCATGGTTACTCTATTCAAAGTGAAAAATGGTGAAAATGAATACTTCTAAGCATAGCTGAACTCTAAACCTCTCAAAAAGAATGGTCAATAAAACATAAGCACTGTCGAATCACAGATTATTAAAATATTATTTTAATCTATATTTTATTCCAATTTTAGAATAGTTATTATATTAATTATTAATTCTAATTTACTATTTTAGATATTTAGAAAAGGAGGATATAAAAACCAATCACTAAAGCCCCGATCGAAAGAATGGATCTGTCTTTCATTTCACATAATACCTATAAATCAAACCCAAAACTCCCGATATCCCCAAATAAATTCAAAGCCTTATAAAAACAAAGCCCATTTTCAACACTCACAACTCTTTAAAGACCTTTTGCGATAATTGCCAAATAAAATGCCATGGAAATTGCCACATCATTGATATCAAAAAGTTGACAAGAAAAAGGGTGTCGCCAGAAAAGAAGCCAGACAATGAATAATCGCCAATAGACTGAGAAAAACTCAAGCCAAAGTCAGGCCTTAGAGAGATGCATACGCTTTCTTCAGACTCTCGCACTACATCCAAGCACTTAAAAAATGAATAGCATCTATAGATATAAAAACACCGAGAATATCAGTCAGTTCCAATTAAGAAAAACCAAGCTGCAAATAAAATAGCTTTGACTCTTTGGACCTTATCAGAGCAAGTCCTTTTGATATTGAAGTAATGAACCAATTATAAATCGGGCTGGAAATTATCAGATAAAGAAATGAAAACCCAATGGAAAAGATTCCTCGAAGATCAAAAATAACAATTGCACTTTAATAAACATTTACTGCGGTGGCAAAACCATTAATTTTCAATAAAAGAAAAAACAAAAGAGCAACGAAAAAAACAAACTCTTTAAAAAAATAAAGAGGAGCCTAAGCGCTCCTCTTTGGAATATTCTTATTTAATTAGCAATGCTTACAAATATAGCCTACCCCCTAACTAAAAAGAATTCTAAGATAAACGCAATTCTTTATAAATTAAAAAATTAGTATTTGTAAGTATTGCTTACTTATCTTTTTTATCCTCTTCTTTCACCTCTTCGAAGTCAGCAACTGCCTGCTGTTTATCTAGTCTCACATCAATGCCGTATTTCTTTAGGGTATGCACCATAACCATAGAGTGAATGGCATAGGATCCCGTCAGTACTCCGGCGATGATTATCAAGACTGCTATGATTACGATAATCGCATGTGACAGATTCTGTGGGAAGATGCAGAATAGAATTCCAAATACACAATCGAGTCCTGCCTCAACCAAGAGTCCACCAGCCTTGAATTTATTCTTAGCAAGCACAATCCAATCTGCAAAATCAACTATTGCCGTTACAAGGAAGTTAACGCCAATTAAGTATGCCATTGCCTTGAGAGCAATGTTATTTCTCCAATCAGCCTGCCAATGAGAGGCAACTACGATGATCGCAATTATGCCAACTAATATCTCGACAATCGCCTTTACAACAAGCGATATCTTAAGTCCCTTATTATTCACTCCATTTAGTTTTGGAAGCGTTACAAGGCTCTTTCCGCCATCGAAGATCAAATAGATAGAGAACAAAATAGATATTACGTTCATAAATGTGGCTGTCTTAGCCCACATGAATATGCCAATAGCTATGAAAGCAAGCCCGATAACAAGAAAATAAACGGCTCTTTTCATATCTCCTCCTATAAACTCTGAGTCTATTCTACATTCAATACGAAGAAATATTCATTACGTTTAGAGAAAATTGCCCTGAAAGAAGAGAATATGGGATTATATAGAGAGCTCAAAAATGAAATACTTGCTTTTTGATGCCGATGGGACCATTTTGGACTTCAGAAGAACAGAGAGAGTGGCACTCGAGAGAGTCTTTTCCTCTCTTAATATTCCCTATATCCCAGAGAACATCAGCAAGTACAAAGAGATCAACCTAAAATGCTGGCGCCTTCTGGAAGAGAACAAGATGACACAGAAAAAGCTCTCTGAGGAGAGATTTCGCCTCTTCTTAAAGGAGATGGAAAGGAGTGATGACCCATTTGAAGTAGGCGTTCTCTATACCTCGCTTCTCTCTAGAAATGGCTACCTCATAGATGGAGCAAGGAATATGCTCTCAAGCCTCGAGAATTATAAAAAGTCGCTTATCACAAATGGCGTAATAGAGACTCAGAACAGAAGAATCGACTCTCTTGATATAAGGCGCTATTTCGAGAGGGTCTTCATAAGCGAGGAGATTGGCGTCAACAAACCGGATAAGAGATTCTTCGACTGCGTCTTAAAGCTTCTCAAAATAGAAAGAAAAGACGCAGTAATAATCGGCGACAGCATCGAGAGCGATATCATGGGAGGAGTAAACTCTGGAATCGATACCATCTATCTTTCATTTGATGGAAAGAGATCAGAAGAGGCCACGTATAATGCAAAGAGCTATGAAGAGCTAGTTGATATCATAAAAAGGCTCTAAGGAGCAAAGACATTTCCCATGTAATCTATGATGCAGATTGCCCTAAAGCCCTCTACTGTGAGCCTCAATAGCGCCTCTGGACCAAGATCTTCGTATGCTATAGTTTCAACTGACTTGATTGCCTTATGGTAGAGAGCCCCACAGCCACCATAAGATTGCAGATAGAGACCCCCATACTCTTTGATGCTATCCACAACGCTCTTGTCCCTAGGTCCCTTTCCAACCATCACTCTGAGTCCCCTTGAAATCAGAAAGGGCGAATATCTATCCATTCTGGCGCTTGTTGTAGGGCCTGATGAGCCGATAATATCTCCCTTTTTGCTTGGCGAGGGCCCCATATAGTAAATAGCATTTCCTTCAAACTCAAATGGAGGAGGATTGCCATTCTTGATGCTCTCATACATTCTCTTATGGGCCTGATCTCGACCTACATACAAAATGCCATCAAGCTCAACTTCGTCTCCCACTGATATTCTCATCAGGTCTTGTTCAGAGTATGGAAGAGACAATCTCACCACTTTGTCCTCCTTTGAGAGTAATCTCAGCCTTCCTCTCAGCCCAGCATGAGACTGTTATTGCAACTGGAAGACCAGCTATATGTGTAGGCTCATCCAAAAGGCTCACGCCAAGGGCAGTATATTCACCACCAAGTCCCCCAGCCCCAATTCCAAGAGAATTTACGCTTTTTAGTATCTTTTTCTCCAAATCGTTTTTATCACCCTCTTTGAAGAAGGCCTTCTTTGAGAGATATGCAGCTCTATCCATGGTTCCGCCGACCCCGATTCCCAAGAATATAGGGGGGCATGGCTTTCCGCCTGCGAGTTTTACACTCTCAAGCACAAACTCTATAAGGCCATCCTCTGAAGAGGTTGGACTGAGCATCTTAACCCTCGATACATTCTCAGAGCCAAATCCCTTTAGGAGAAACATGATTTTTGCAGTATCAGAGTCAACAACCTCATAGAGAATGTCTATCGGCATATTTGTCTTTGTATTGACCCTCTCATAGATTGGATCGCTCACAATCGACTTTCTGAATGAGCCCTCAAGAAAGGCAGACTCAGCTGCTCTCTTTATGCTCTTATCCAGCTTATATATATCAATGCCGCTTCTGGAGCCAAGCTCTACAGCTGTCCACAAGAGCCCAGTGTCTTGGCATAGGGGAATATCCTCAGCGCGGGCAATTGATATATTCTCGCCTATTGCCCCAAGCACTCTCTTGGAGTACTTCCCACTCTCTTTTTCATATGCAAGGGCTATTTTATTCTCAATTTCCCAAGGAAGGACTCTCGATGCTTTTATAAGGCTCTCTTTTATGATGTTCTCAAGATTCATACAGATCACCCTCCATAGTATCATTTTCCTCCATTCGCCTTTCAAGAAGGGATATAAAAGAGCTCTTGTCCCCAAAATCGCGAGGAGCAGCAAGACGATGCATAGGAGTATCGGATGTCAGTCGCTCTACAACGGTGTCGGCTCTCAGATGCCTCAGAAAGAGCTCGGTGTCCTCCAAATGTCGCTCCATCGAAGGGGCTGTAAGCTCGCCATCAAGATAATCGCTTTGTATTATTGTGCCGCCTGGAATATGAAGATTATGTATCTTAACTCCATCGCTCTTTGCGCTATTTAAGGCTTTTGCTGTCTCTATATAGTCTTCTCTTGTCTCTCCAGGAAGACCCAAAATCACATGAGTTGAGACATAGAAGCCTCTCTGATGAGCTCTATTAAGCGCATCTAGATATTCTTTCACCCCATGACCGCGATTTATCCTTTCAAGTGTCTCGTCAGAGGCGCTCTGAAGTCCAATCTCAAGTGATATATCTACTCTCTTCTCTAAGCGCTTGAGCATGTCAAGTACATCGTCGCCAAGCACATCTGGGCGCGTTGATATTATGAGGATTCTGAAATCATATAAGCCCAATGCCTCAAAGTATATCCTCTCAAGAACATCAACAGGAGCATAGGTATTTGTGAAAGACTGGAAATAGAGTGCACACTCATCGGCCTTATAGCGTCTCTTTACAAACTCAACGCCTCTTTTGATCTGATTTCCAATTGAAGGAATAAGTAGCGAGCCACTATTTATAACGCTTTCATCGTAATCGCTCTTTCTGGTAAATGAGCTCTCTTTATACCTTTGGTAGCTTGCAATATTTCCGCTTAAGTCGCAATAGATGCACCCGCCTCTCTTATCGACTCTATTTGGGCAGCTAAAGCCAGCATCGACTCCCACCTTATAGATAAGTGTGCCATATTTTCCAAGAAGATAGTCTTTGTAGGTTCTCCACCTCATTATTTAAAGCCAAACATCACTGAGCAGACAAAATTCTCCCTAAATGCGTAACCCAGGTGAGCAGCGACATAGAAGTTGCCAACGCTTGTCTTATAGCCAAATCCAGCCATCAGACCAACAGCCCAGTCATTTATATTGGCAAATGGCCATGGAGATATATTTTCATTCCAATAATCAGAGGTCTTATTCAAAAGCGCTTGAAAGGCCTCTGTATAGAAACCCATATTCAAATAGATCTTAGACTCTGGAACATCTACCCTAGAGCCAAATACGAGGTATATGTAGTCGGGGGTGAGAATTCCGCTCTTAGTTGTTACAAAGGCCTCCTTTAACTTCGGATAGCGCCTGAGAATATCGAACTCCGAGTCCAAGAAGCCCTTGAAGGTTCCTCCTCCGAATGTAGATTCAAGCTTTCCGCTTATGGTGTAGCCAAACTTAGGCTTATTCTCAAATCTCTCAAGTCCAGCATATGTATAATCAAGGCCAAAGGATGCCTTAGCCTCAGCAGAGAGGGAGTAGATAAATCCCATCTTCTTCTCATCTTGATACCTTATTGCACCACTGAGAGCCAAGAATCCATTTGAATTGCTGGAAACCAGAACATCCGATCTGTCATTTGGATTCAAGAACTGTCCAAGATGAGCAAAATCATAGTTAATAGAGAGGCTTGTGGTGTAATTCGACTGCGGGTCGTAAAAGAGCCCGATGAGAGCCTTGAGTCCAATATCATTTCCGACCTGGAAGCCATATGAGGTTGTAATTGTGGATATGCTCTGATTCAGATAGTTGAAATCAAGACCAACGCCAAAATAGGTGTCTCTCATTACAGGAAGGGAGTACCTCATCTCAAGCTTAAACTCATCGTTATACATCAGCCCCAGAGAAAAAAGCGCCTTCTGATTCAGAAAGTACTGAGCGCCAACAGATAGATGGGCATTATAGCCAAAGAAGACTGGCTGCTTTCCGTTAAACAAGAGGCCAAGCTCTGCGCTGAGTCCCACTGCAACGTAGCCAGACATATTCTGGTAGTAGCCAGGCTGAAGCTTCACGTTGCCCTCTTTATCGACTACGTATGAGAGGCTTTTGAGCCTAAGGGTCTCCAATATATGATTGAGAAGCTCTTCGAACCTCCTCATATTTATATTGTTGATCTCCATCCCAACAAAGGAATCAAGAAGCTCATCAAAACCCCTGACTCCATTCGAATCGATACTCTTTATCAGAGCAGAGGGTCGCTCTGAATATGTAAGATAATCCCTTGATCCATCCTTTAGTAGGCTCTCCAAATAGTCAAAGAAGGCCTTATGCTCCTCAACTTCCTCTTTTCCCCTCTTCATGATCTCATCGGCCTTATTGAAATCCAGCGTCGAATAGTCATCTACATCGGGAACAAGCACTAAGTCTGCCATATCGTAGCTATCAAGCATATTTGAGACTGTCATCGTTGATGTAAAAAGGTCGAAAGCGCCAGTTAGAGTATTGAACTTATCTGATGAAACTACCTCGTTTTGCCTCTTGGCATCATTCACGTCTACTGCAAGGACTATATCTGCGCCAAGCTCTTTGGCAACGCTTACAGGAAGGTTATTGACCATTCCTCCATCCATTACGAATGTATCATCATCAAGCTGTACCGGAGGGAAGGCAAGAGGAAGTGACATCGAAGAGCGAAGTGCGACAAATAGATCTCCATCATCAAAGACTATCTCAGTGCCCTTTGTTGCATCTGTTCCAATTGCCCTAAATGGAACTGAAAGCTCATCGAAATCAGTTATATTTAGGACCTTCGATAGATTGTTTCTTATAAAGCCATTTATGCTTTGGTCGTTTATAAGTCCGCTGACTGAGCCAAATCCGGTATTTCCGAAGTTCACGGATGCAATGTTTGTTATGATCTCAGAGTCGGGGGTAACAAGCTCCATCTTTCCCGTATTGAGATTGTAATTCGACAAGAGGCTGTTGATATCGCTCTCAAGAGCAAGCTCTACAAGGTCCTCTCCTGTCCAGCCCGCAGAATAAAATCCTCCGATTAGCGCGCCCATTGAGGTGCCAATAACATAGTCCGGAACAATTCCTCTCTTCTCTAGCTCCTGTATAACAGG